>JAJYPQ010000278.1 GCA_021795255.1 Pseudomonadota bacterium | reverse complement strand
CCGGCCTTTTGTTCGGGCTGGCCGAAGGCCTTGATTGGGAAACGAGCGGACGGATCGCCGCACTAGTGAGTTCGCTCAAGATTGAACACCAGGGAACACAGAACCATCAGACTGATCCCGAAAGTTTTCGTGAGCGTTTTGCTTCGGCTTTCGGGTATCGCTTTAGCTGAGGAGTGACACACGTCATGTTGTTAGAATCCGTATTTGCGCTACTGAAATCCGTTCCGGCCATTTTTTATGCGATCACGACCGGCTCGACGATCACCTTGAGTGGCCTGTACATGCAGAACCGAAGCGAGTCGGAGCGCAATACGCAGAGACTCCACCATGACGCCTTCATGCGCGATCGCGAGCGCGAGATGGCCTTGAGGCGCGATGTCTATCTAAAGTCCGCCGAAGCCCTGGCCCACGCCCAAGAGTATCTCGCTGCGTTTGCGCGTGAGGAATTGGCGGCCGCGCAACACGAGGCTCTTATCAAGGGTATAGGCGGCGATCTGAATAAGGTGCACATCGTAGGGTCGCTGCCAACCGTGGAGGCTATTGTCGAGGCCAATGAGTTTTTCGTGCATAGCGTTGCGGACCTGAGTGTCGAGCGTCTCCCGGTCAAACATCTGAAAGAAGAGATCAAGGCCGAAGAGTCGTTGCTTGAGGCGGCCGGCGCCCGGCGCGACGAGGCGCTGATGCGCATGCGGGAAATGGATAGGGCCCAAGCGACGGAATCGGCGTTCTGGGGCGTGCAGAACCAAATACTGACCGAGGCCCAAGGCGCCATAGAAAGCACCATAGAACGGCTGCGTGCCATGAAGGAGGAGCTCTCGGTGCGCGAAGCCGACCTCCTTCGCAAAGGGGCCAATGCCGGCATCGCCTTCGGGGCCTTGGTGGTGCGAGCGAATCTCGTGATTCGTCGCGAACTGGAATTGCCGCTTGATGCCGAGGCCTATATTGGTCTCATGGAGCGTTCCCAGGAGACCCTGACGAAGGATGTCGACAACTTCCACGAACAGGCATTGGAGAGCCATCGCAAGGCCTCGCCCGCCCATTCCGCCTCGGCTCGCTTGGCTTTTGTGCAGTGGTTTGGGCGCCACCGTCCCCACGACCAGGACGCAGCAGCCGAGGCTGCGAAGACCGGGGCTCCGGAACCCGCTATCGCCACCAAGGGCTAGTTCTCACGGGGGCCCTCGGGTTCCCCGGGCCCTCCCCTGATTGCCCAGAGCGTGTCGCGGGGCGGTCAAGCGCTTGCCTCTATATGCCGCCTTTCACCCCGGAGCGCACAAGCGCCCAGTTCACGGGGTAGGTGGTTACAAAGCCCACGTTCATACCCACCTGCATCAGGAACCAGAAGACCGGGTTAGCGGCCGTAAGGCCGGGTCCGAACCACACCTTTTGGACCAAGGCCATCCACAGAAAGAGCCCGACTTCGAAGGCCAGCAGCGACAAGGTATCGGCCTTTACGGCGGCAATAAACGCCTCCCGCCTCGATAACCCGCGATCGGCGCGTATCGGCAGGTATTGGAACCAGACCCCGAGGACATAGGCGGCGCTGAAGTCGCTTAAGTAGGCCATGAAGAGCGAGCTTCCCGCCGCCGTGAGGTAGCGCAGGATGTCGGACCCGAGATCGCCGAGCGTGCAGCCACCGCCGCAGTGGGTCGAGGACATGAAGACCTTTTGCCACATCGGTTTACGCGGTTTTGGATCCGCGGGTCGGGGCGCCCGACCGAACCAGAAATAAAAAACGAACACCAAAGGACCCATATAGAGCGCCGTCACGGGCCATGTGATCTCCATGATCTTCATGGCTTGTCGGCGTCCGGCCCCGATGTCGATGGCGATGACAAGCGCCGATAAAATCGAGAGGGCGAGGGAGGCTAGGGCCAGGTTGGCTAGAGGCTGATGGATGATCATGGGTCCGAAACAAGAGGGGCGAGGAGGGAAGTCTAGAGCCGGAGTGCGGAACGTCCATCGTCATAATGGGCAAAGACGGGCTTTTGGGGCGCGCTGGCGATAAGGCCGGGCGTTGCGCGCGAGGCCTGGCCGTGGGCGGCAAGACCATGGGCACCGATGCGGTCGGCGATCTTGCGGGCGAATAGCCCGTTTGCGGAGAGACGCACCACCCGTGTTCCGGCGGGTGGCGTACTTCCCTTTAAGGTCCCGCAATCAGCGGGTAGCCTTCGGCCTCCCAAAGAACGCAACCACCCGCGAGGCTGCGCACCTGGGCAAAGCCCATGCGCTGTAGGACGTCGGCGGCGAGCGCGCTTCGGCCCCCCGATTCACAGTAAACGATGACCGTTTTGTCGCGGGCTGTGCATAGTTCGCCGACGCGATGTTTGCTATGGCTGTCGGCCGCGCCCTCGAGAAGCCCGCGCGGTATCGCAATCGCCCCGGGGATATGGCCGCCCTCGTACTCGGCCGGCTCGCGGACATCGACTAACAGGATCGTCTCGTGGTTCTCAAGCAATAAATCGACCTCGTCGGCGGTGATTTCGGTAATGCGGCGACGGGCTTCGGCGACAAAGTCGCCAAGACTCATGGTCATGGACGTTCTCCCTGGGTGGCCGGCTCTAAGGCTGCGCTGCGTTTTAAGAGTTCATCAAAGGCCTGGGCGTCGGTAATGGGCGCCTCGCACGTCAAGCCATGGCAGGCGTAGGCGACGACCGGCCCGATCGGGGCCCGTGCTGCGAGCCCGGCAGGGAGCTTACGCGCGCTAGTCGGAATCGCAAAGACCGAGCGCCGTGGTGCGAATTGCTGCTGGGCGCGTGCGTGCCAAGCCGCGAGTTCGCGGCCCTCTCCTCTGAGAATGATGAGGGGTGGCGGCGCCAGCGCGTCTTCCAGGGCCTCCAGCAGCGCCCCATGTGACGAGGCATAGCGGGTCGCGTTGGCACAACCGGCCTGGATCGCGGCCAGGGCTACGGCATCAAAAGTCGGTTCTCCGAGGAGATGACTCAAGCGCAATAGCGAGGCCGCCGCCACGCCATTGCCGGATGGTAAGGCATCGTCGGAAAACGGTTTCGGGCGATAGAGCAAGGTCTCGTGATTTGTGGGGGTAAAGAAAAAGCCGCCACCGGTCGCATCTGCGAAGTCGTCGACGAGCCTATGTGCGAGCGCCTGCGCGAATGCGAGATCGGCGTCTCGCCACTCGCCCATAAGCATCTCTATGGTCGCATCCAGCAAGAAGGCGTAGTCATCCAGGTAACCGTAGGGGCTTGTGCGCCCATCCTTGGTCACCGCCGCCAGGCGTTGCCCATTCCATAAGGTGTTTTGGATGGCGGTGAAGGCCCGGCGCGCCGAATCCTGTAATGGAGGCATGCCAAGTAGGCGCCCCGCTCGGGCCATGCCCTTGATCATAAGGCTGTTCCAGGCGGTCAGTATCTTCTCGTCGCGCCCAGGGCGCGGGCGCCTTGCGCGCACGGCGGTGAGCTTGCCGCGTGCCCCGTCCACCCGCTTTTGCGTCTCGGTAAGCGACAGCCCGAGCTGCTCGCTTAGCATCGAAAGTGGCGTTGCGATCATGAGATGGTAGGCGTGGCCCTCAAAATTAGGCGGCTCGTTGACCCCGAAATAGGGAACAGCAACAAGCCGCTCTTCGCCATCCAAAGGGGCCTCGAGGTCGGCGCGCTGCCAGAGATAAAAGGCGCCTTCTTCGCCTTCGCTGTCCGCGTCGAGGGTCGAGTAGTAGGCACCTGACGGTGACTGCATGTCGCGAATGACCCAGTCGGCACTCAGGCGCGCCGCCTCCCGGAACCGGGGTTCCCGGGTCGCCAGAAAGGCCTCGGCATAAAGCGGGATGAGTTGGGCGTTGTCGTAGAGCATCTTCTCGAAATGCGGGATATGCCACTGCCCGTCCACGCTATAGCGAAAGAAACCGCCTTCGAGATGGTCGAAGAGGCCGCGGTCGCACATCGCTTGGAGCGTGAAGGCCGCCATGCGTAAGGCGTCGTTATCCTCATCCTCGGCCGCCGCCAGAAGCAGACGCCGAACGCTGGTAGGATGCGGAAACTTCGGGGCATCGCCAAATCCGCCGTTATGCTCGTCAAATTGCTTTGTGAGTTCCGCGACCGCCTGGTCCAAGAGCGTCTTGGGGGGGACGCCGGAGGCCGCCGCTCCCTGATTTTCTTGTTCGGCGAGTGCCGCGCGTAAGCGCGGGGCCTGTTCGGTAAGTTCGTCTCGATGCTCGCGGTAGTAGTGCTCGACTTGCACCAAGAGATCCGGGAATGCCGGCAGGCCAAAACGCGCCGACTTCGGGAAATAGGTCCCACCAAAAAATGGGGTGAGGTCGTGGGGGTCGAGGAACATGGTAAGGGGCCAGCCCCCGGCGCGGCGCGCCAGCAGGTTGTGCGCGGCCTGATAGATCTTGTCGAGGTCTGGTCGTTCTTCACGGTCGACCTTAAGGCAGACATAGAGCCGGTTCATGATCGCGGCCACTGTCTCGTCTTCGAACGATTCGTGCGCCATGACGTGGCACCAGTGGCATGCGGAATAGCCTATCGACAGCAAAATCGGCTTGTCTTCGGCCCGGGCCGCGGCCAAGGCGGCGTCATCCCACGGCTGCCAAGCGACCGGGTTGTCGGCGTGCTGACGCAGATAAGGACTCGTTTCGGCGGCGAGCCGGTTGGGCTGGGTTGACCTGCGTGGCGTGTCCATGGATTCCCCCAAAACGCCATTGTACCCATTCACCCCGCTACCCGTCAGTTCCTATATAATCCGTCGATGCCACTTTCTCTAGTCCGATTGAAGCCTCGTGAAGACCGCCGCGTACGGGCCGGCCACCTATGGATCTACAGTAACGAGATCGACTGCCAAGCCACCCCGCTTACGGCCCTACAGCCAGGCGAACTCGTATGTATAGAGAGCGCCCGCGGCCGCGCCCTTGGAATGGGGTATGCAAATCCTCAATCCTTGATCAGCGTGCGGATCCTGAGTTCTGATCATCGTGTCGTCGTGGATCGCGAGTTTTTGCGGCACCGCATCGAGGCCGCCCTTGCCTGGCGTGAGCGCTTTAATCGTGAGCCCTTCTATCGATTGGTGTTTGGCGAGGCCGACGGCCTGCCCGGTCTGGTTGTGGATCGTTACGATAAGGCGCTGGTCGTGCAGATAACGACTGCGGGCATGGAGGTTTTAAAGCCTCTGGTGATCGAGGCCTTGGACGCGACCTTGCGTCCGACGAGCATACTCTTACGTAACGACGCCAGCAGTCGAACCCGGGAAGGTTTGTCGTCCTACGTTGAGGCGGGTCTCGGCGAACCCCCGGCGGAGGTCGTGGTGAACGAAGGCCGCTGCCGATTTCATGTGTCTCTGAAAGAGGGGCAGAAGACCGGGTGGTTTTACGACCAACGGCCAAATCGCATGCGCCTCCTCCCGTACGTATCGGGACGGCGCGTTCTCGATGTCTTCAGCTATGTGGGCGGGTTCGGGATACAGGCCGCGCACCACGGCGCCGATCACGTCACTTTCGTGGATGGGTCCGAGCGTGCCCTGGCTTATGTTCTCGAGAACGCCTCCGAAAACGGCGTCGCCGGGCGCGTTGCGACGCGCCCTGGCGATGCCTTTGGGGTGTTGAAGGATTTGCGCGACGAGGGCGCACGCTTTGATGTCGTGGTTCTCGATCCGCCTGCGCTCATTAAGCGGCGCAAGGATTACGAGGCGGGACTCGCGGCTTATCAGCGCCTCAATCAAGCGGCGCTGGCGTTGCTTTCCGATGACGGCCTACTGTTGTCCGCCTCTTGTTCCCATCACCTAGAACGTCAAAGCCTGCCGCGCCTTATCGCGGAGTCGGCGCGCCGACTTGGGAAAACGGTTCAGCTTGTCGAAGAGGGCGGGCAAGGGCCGGACCATCCGATCCACCCGGCCATGCCGGAAACCGCGTATT
>JAJYPQ010000012.1 GCA_021795255.1 Pseudomonadota bacterium | reverse complement strand
ATCCACATCAGCGGCCAATGTCAGTTTACGCGCATGCAGCTTAAGTATCTGGACGCGTGCCGCCAAATCCGGCTTATCAACAACAATCTGGCGGTCAAAGCGGCCGGCGCGAAGAAGCGCCTTGTCCAGCACCTCGGGGCGGTTCGTAGCGGCCATGACGACGACACCCGTAGATGGATCGAAGCCGTCCATCTCTGTCAATAACTGGTTTAACGTTTGTTCCCTCTCATCGTGGCCACCCATTATGACGGGTCCGCCACGGGCGCGGCCGATGGCATCGAGTTCGTCTATGAAAATGATACAAGGCGCCTTGTCGCGCGCCTGATGAAACAGATCCCGCACGCGGGCCGCGCCGACACCGACAAACATCTCGACGAACTCGGAGCCGCTGATATTAAAAAATGGAACCTCAGCTTCTCCCGCCACCGCTCGGGCCAGCAAAGTTTTGCCAGTGCCGGGTGCGCCTAATAACAGGACGCCCTTTGGCATGTGGCCACCAAGCCGTTGAATGCGGCCGGGATCTTTGAGGAATTGAATACTTTCTTGAAGTTCTTCCTTGGCCTCGTCAGTATCGGCAACATCGTTGAATGTAATTTTTGGCGAGGTATCTTGGTGAATATGAATGCGATTGTTGCCGATGTTCAAAAAACTTCCGGCGCCGCTCATTTTTTTCCCAAGCCAACCCCACAAAAGAATCATGAGCGCAAACGGCAACACCCAGGACAGCAAGATACCAAGCCATGGACTTTCGTGCTTTACGGTATAGCGTACGCCATGCCGTTCGAGCCGTTCGGCGAGCGCGTTGTTCTGCAGAGGGACAGTGCTGAATTGAACAGGTTTGCCGGTCGTTTTGTTGATTAGCTTTAAGGTGCCGGTAATCGAGGTTTTTGTAACGACCGCGGTGTCGACTTGATTGTTCTTTAGGTATTGAAGAAAGCGGCTGTATGGAATCTCTTGGCGCCTTACAGAAGAAGGGGCCTCCCACATGAAAAACATGGCCGTAAGCAGCAGGATATAAAAGAAGAGGTTGGCCTCGGGTCGTTGCCAGAACTGTATCTTCTCCGGCTTGTTAACCTCGATGCTAGGTTTCTTGGGAGGCAGATCTAATGGGTTTGAGTTCATGGTGCCGCCATACTCCTCTTTCCTATAAGCGTAGAGTAACCCACACCGTGGAATGCGTTGTAGACCTTAAGGGTATGGTACATCGTTTCTAAAGTATCGGGCTTTGCGATCGGGTTAGAGTCGGCTTTTTGGCTTGTGGGGTGGCATGGCCGGCCATGGGTAGTCGGCCATCTCGACACGGCATGGCGGGTTATACGGCCTATTGAGGGCATGTAAGTGCGTTGGGGACCTGCGGGCGCGACCAAGATCTGGGTACTATCCCTTGGCGTGAGCGAGCGTCCCTGCACGATCGGCTTATTATTGCGTACCGGTGGACGATGGTTCGGCGCGCAGATCTCCTTGTTATCGGCTATGGCTTGATCGCAAAATGAAAGCCGCCACTTGCGCGGGTAGCGCCGGGAGAAGTCTTAAGGGCACGGGGTGGTTTCTAAAATCCCGGGCCCTGGGGTAGGGGTTTCGTGGGCGACAGAAGGGTTGTTAAGCCTGAGCAAACTTACGGCGTGTGCGTGCGATGCTGCGGTGATAGGTACCGATACTGGCGAAGGGCCTGGTTTGCCATGAGAGAAATCGTGACTCGTGTTGAGAATTGAGATGGCGGCACGAACTTTCTGTATAATGCGCGGCTCTCGGCTTGAGTGGCCATTGATGAATGGGAGACTGGTATGAGATTTCGCACGAAAGCGCTGGCGCTTCTCTTGGTGTGCCAGCCCGCGTTAGCATCAACCCCCTGGACGCTCGGCAACCTTCCCTCCTATTACTCCGGCACATTCGGGACAAAACACACGATCGGTATTCTCTATGATCCGACCTATCTGCAATATCAGAACCCGGTACTGCGTCTTAAGTTGACGATCCCTTATATCTCGGTATCGAATTTGCCGCGCGGCGCGAAATTGACAAACGGTACGCTCGCCACACGCAGCAAAGGTACCGGCACCACGAGCGCGAGCGGCCTGGGGGACATTTGGCTTGCGGGCCACTACACGCTCATCCCGGAACGTGGTCTTCGACCCGCCATTGTGCCCTACGCGAAGATCAAATTCGGTACCGCATCCGCGAGTGAAGGGCTTGGTACCGGCCGCAACGACTATGAGGTAGGTCTAGGACTCAATACCACGATCGGGAGCAATTTCTTCCCCTTCGCCCATGTCGGCTACCGGTTCGTTGGCAGCCCCCCCGGCCAGGCACTGCAGAACATCGCGACTTATGATGCCGGCGTAAGCGTTGCTGCGACAGCGCGCGACATCTTTACTGTCATGTATTCCGGCGAACAATCCGAACAGGCGGGCTATGCGGGACCTGCCGATGCGATCGTCGCCTGGAATTACAATGTCACCGCGGCTGGCAGCGGCTTTCAGGTATATATCGACAAGGGACTTAGTAGCGGCAGCGCCAATATCGGCGGTGGCGTCGGCGGCCAAGTCGTCTTTTAGAACCGCAAAAGACGGCGCTGGCGGCGGCGACGCGCACAAGTGTCGTGAGTGGCTCACGGACGGATATCCGCCTAGATGTGACGGGCCAAGTACTGTGAGACAAGCCCGTTCTTAAAACATAGGGCGGCAACCATGTTGCCTTTTTTGCTGCATACCCATCGATTGCTGCGCCGTAGAACGGCCGCGAGCATTCTCACGGCCTTGTTGTGAACGGATGGCCCACGGGGTGGCGTTGAGACCGAAGGCTGCAAGGACGCTGGGGCGCTGAAGGCGCGCCTACGGAAAGCCGACGCACGATGAGGCTTAGTGGGTCGCCGGTCGCTACCGGCCGTTTTGCCCCTCATATCAAAACCAAAAAAACCAGTTCCGGGAGGTGGTGACGCACGCCCCGGTGATCCCGCATAGCCTGGAGGCGGCGGCAACACGCAACCAATAATCACAATAACCCATTGATGCATAATAGAATAGCGATATGCGAACAGGCTTACTGGCAAATACTATTCGCCCCATGCTTGACGTGGGAAAATTTCCCACTATGATAATGTCCAGGTTCACGAGATAAGGTCTTGTAAACCTGGACCCCTTCATTCACGGATCGTAGGAGCTTGATCATGAAAATGCCTCTCATAGTCGCGAGCACCCTGGTGGCCCCCCTGATTTTGGCTTTGGCTCCGTTAAGTTATGCCACGGTCGAGACGCAGAGCCCACCGACCCCCGTTAACCAAACGGCGCCCGCAAGCACCAATGCGGCGACCCCCGCTGTACCTGGGGGCGCAGGCACTCCTGCCACCCCCGCAATACCGGGAAACCCCACGGCCCAACAAGCCACTGAACATGCCGAAGCCGTGCACCAGCGCAATCGACTGATCGCCATAGCCCGCGATCGGGCACGCCTTGCCCGCCTCAAGGCGCTGGTCGTTCAGTACACCGCGGCGGGCCAGTCCGAAAAAGTGGAGGCCATACGCGCCCGTATCCGCAGACTGCGGGCCCGTATAGAGCGGATCCACGACCACATACAGCGTTTCCGGGCGGCCGAATTGAGTGAGCGGGCCACTGGAGGTGCCGAAGTACCCGTCCGCCATGTCGTGCATGTCGATATTGACCGCCCCCACATTGCGCGGCCCCATATCGTTCATCCCGAGATCGTCCGTCCGGAGATCGAGCGGCCTACGTTTGAGCATTGATCGGGCGCTTTTTAAAGGGCGCGGGTGATGAACGTCACCCGCGCTTTTTTGGATCTGACGAGCCGCGTCGCCGCTGCACTCAACGGACGTTCCCATGAGGTCCCGGGGCTTTAAGCGTGAAGCTGTAAGCACGCGCCGCCGACTTCATTCAGATCCGTTCTGCTCAATGTCCCCTCTCATGCGCGCGTCGGTTGCGATTGCATGGCGATGTGGTCCCGGCGGGCTTTGCGTTTGCACGATCTACCTATCGAGCTCCCTTATAAGCAAACATCAAACTTCGGCTGGCAAAGACAGGCGCAGCCTGTTGATGAGCGCGGATCGCGTCATGATTGTTGTACAAACCGTTCTCTGCCGATTACGTGCAAGGCAACTTCCGGCGGGGTTCGTGTACGCATCGTAAGGGTTCGCCCAAGCCCTCGTCTGGAATACCATTGCCTATAATTCGCGCGTATAATAAAAACGATGTGAAGTCGGTTGGTGGTCGCAGAATGTCAAGGCAGCACGGCCGTTATTGCAGGGTTTATATCAAGGTCGGGGCGCCGTGCGCATGGTCTGTGCGACATCGCGAATATCGTGCGACGGGGATGGGTATCGTCTATAGCCGCCTACCTTAAAGGTGGCCGGCACGCTTTGCTTTGAGTTATGGGCGCGGGGTCGGTTGTAGACAACGCGATAAGGCATCCGCAGGGGGGGCGCGTCGTGTGCGAGCTTCTGGGTATTAACGCAAGTCGGGCCGTGGATGCGGGTCCCTGGTTGCGTCGTTTTCAACCCCGCGGAGGTGCTCTTGCCAACAATCCCGATGGGTGGGGGTTGGCCTATACCGAAGGCGGCGAGTTTAAGATCACAAAATCCCCCACTCCTGGTGCCGAAAGCTCGGTTTTGAGCGCGCTCTGCAGTACGGTCCATTCATCTCTCGTTATAGGGCATGTACGCCATGCCAATCATCCTTACGTAAATAGTATCGAGAACACTCACCCGTTCATTCGGTCGTGTTGCGGGAAGGAATGGATATTTGCTCATAATGGGCTCGTATCCGACATAAAGACCCTACCCGAGGCGCGTCTTCATGAGGGCTGCAACCCTCTTGGACAGACGGATTCGGAATATGCCTTTTGTTATCTCCTTGAACGTATTGCATTCCATATTGACGTCAATGCGCGATCGGATGGCGAGGTTCAGGTAGACCGTTTTGCCTCGATCGTCGAACTGGTTGCGGCTCATGGGCGGTTTAACTTTTTGATTTCCGATGGCGCTTATTTGATAGCCTACGGCCATGACCATTTACACTTTCTGGATGATAGTGATACGGCTACCAAGGCGGTTGTGATAGCGACCGTACCTCTATCGACAGACAAATGGGTGCCATTTGAGCCAGGTGAGTTACGCATCTATCAAGGTGGACGACTTATAACAAGTCGGCACACTCGATTGGGTGCGGTGCATGAGCGGACAGAGATCTACAAGGAAACGACGCTATAGGTCGTAAGGCCATGGCGGATGAAGCGGTAGGAAAGACCGCCTTCTTTGATGAGGGATACGCAAAGACCGAATTCCGGCGCGATGTCTTATGATGGCCGGACGCATCCACGGAGCATAAAAAGTATGAATGGCCGCGAGCGATTGCTGCCGGATTACATGGCCGAAATCTCGGAACATACAGAGATTCGGCGAGGCACGCCATTGCCGTTGGGGACTCACGAGTGGATGGGTGGTGTCAACTTTGCCTTGTTTAGCCGCCATGCCTATCGCGTCCGCTTGGAATTATTCGACCAACCTACTGACTCCATGCCGAGCCGGGTCATTGATCTGGATTCCACACGCAACCGGACGGGAGACGTATGGCATGTATGGGTCGGGGGTCTTCCTCCGGGCCAATTATATGGCTATCGGGTGGATGGTCCTTACCAACCTAAAGAGGGCCATCGATTTAATTTCAATAAGCTTCTTTTGGATCCGTTGGCCACCGCCATCACGGCGCCTTTTAGTTGGGATTTCAGTTCGGCGTGCGGCGATGATTTATCGGTTTCGGGCTCGGGCCAGGCTTTATCAACAGTGGATGATGCCGGATCTGTGCCGAAATGTGTTCTTACGCATGATCACTTCGACTGGCATACGGATAAGCCCCTAAGGCATGGATGGTCTCGGACGATCATTTATGAGACACATGTACGGGGCTTTACCATTCGCGAGAATTCAGGCTGCGAGCACAGGGGCACCTACCAGGGACTTATAGAGAAAATTCCCTACCTGAAGGATTTGGGTGTTACCGCCGTGGAGCTTATGCCGGTCCATGAATTTAATGAGAAGCAAGCGGCACAATTACGATCGCCAACCGGAGCCCCTATAAAAAATTACTGGGGATACGACCCGGTGGCTTTTATTGCGCCCAAGGCTTCCTATAGTAGTGCCGGATCCCGTGGCCAACAAAAGCTCGAGTTTAAAGAAATGGTGCGGGCTTTACACGGCGCGGATATCGAAGTGATACTGGACGTGGTGTTTAACCATACGGCGGAGGGGGATGAATCGGGCCCGACTTTGTCACTTCGCGGGATAGATAATGCGATTTTCTATATGCTTGAGGAAGATAAGCGCTTTTACAGGAATTACGCGGGCACGGGTAATACCGTCAACGCCAACCATCCCGTGGTTCAAGATCATATTTTGGATGCCTTGCGGTACTGGGTCGTAGAGATGCATGTCGACGGGTTCCGTTTCGATCTTGCATCCATACTGGGCCGGGATGGTCATGGGAATCTTTTGGCGAATCCGCCTCTTATTGAGCGGATTGCCGAGGACCCCATTTTGCGCGGGACAAAGCTTATTGCCGAAGCGTGGGATGCCGCGGGTGCCTATGAAGTAGGAAGTTTTTTCCAGCAGAGCTGGGCTGAGTGGAATGGCCGTTATAGGGATGACGTCCGTCGCTTCTGGCGCGGCGATGATGGGATGCTCGGCGCATTCGCAAGCCGCATATGCGGTAGCGCGGACGTATATGCGAAGTCCGGGAAAGGCCCGGAAGCCAGTGTCAACTTCATGACCTGTCACGACGGCTTTACATTGAACGATGTCGTAAGCTTCCGATACAAGCATAATGACGCAAACGGTGAAGGTAATCGCGACGGGGTGGACGAAAATTGTAGTGCGAATTATGGTGTCGAGGGCGAGACATCCGATATTGAGATCAATTTGATTCGCAAGCGCCAAATAAAAAACTTTTTTGTGACGTTGCTCATTTCGCGAGGCGTGCCGATGATGCTGGGGGGCGACGAGTTTCGGCGAACGCAGGGCGGGAATAACAACGCCTATTGCCAGGACAACGATACAAGTTGGTACGATTGGGATGGCCTGGAGCGGCACCAGGAAATACACCAGTTCGTGCGTAACATGATCGCCTTTCGGCAGGCCCATCCGGTGCTAAGCGCCGAGCGGTTTTACACGGAAACGGAAATCCGTTGGTCTGGTGTGGATCCGACCCCTCCCGATTGGAACGATCCCAAGGCGCGGCAGCTGGCTTGTCTCATTCCCGAAGGGGGGCACGGGGCCTTGTTTTTGATGTTCAATGCCGGCACGGACGCGGCCATGTTTCCCGTTGCGCACGCACCGAGCGGTGCTTACTGGCATGTGGTCGTGGACACGAGCCTTGCGCCGCCTCATGACTTTGCGGGTGCGGACAGCGAGCGCCTTTGGAATCCCGGACGGGCCTATCATGTGGCGCCCCGTTCCAGCGTCATATTGGTGGCTCGATAGGGGAAGACGGCCAGAACAGGGAGGGGTTTTGGGGGAAATGGCGCAAAAATGCGTGGTGATTTCGGTAGCGTCAGCTCTTTGCGGGTATTTAAGGGACATTGATGGTGCCACGGACGGATTTTTGTATCGCTCCTGGCACCAAAACCGCGTGCCCGTTTTAAACGTTTGCAGCAACCGCCGACCTAGCAGTGAAAGCCCCATGCCGCGCCAGCCCATGGAGGCATATCAATGCCCGAATCTGCCTCGAAGAACGGCGCTTTCTTTATGGTGGCGACTGGTCAGCCAATTCCTCGGTGGTATCTTATCGGAAATCCGTGGACGCCTTGGGCGAAGAAGGGCAAAAACAACTTAATTGCCTATAATACAAAATATCGGGGTGTCTGGATATGCGATTCGATGGTGTCACGTAACATCGGAGGTCTATCATGCTTAAAAATGAGAGGGCAAAAAGGCTAGTGACTGTGACGCGCAAGCGTCGTATACCAAAAAAAGAAACAAAGGCGTCTTTCGGCGACAGGAGCGGTTTGGGCGTCGCCGAACAGGAATACCGGATGATGGTAGCGGAAACGGCGTATTTTTTGGCCGAGCAAAGGGGTTTTACGGAGGATGGCATTCTTGATGATTGGTTGAGGGCCGAGGAGCTGGTCCAAAGGCGCCTGCAGGGACGATCGACGGGTGCCAAAACGGCTGAATTGAGTTCAGCAAAGCGGTAGGGACGGCGGTCACGGGCATGAACGAAAGCGCAAGGAGGCAGTATGATGGAAAAGGGGACTGGGGAAAAGGTGCAAGGAGGGGTTTATGCGAGCGCCCTTGAGCACGTCAAGGCGGCGAAGGTCGAGTTGGTGGCGGCTATCGATGAAGTAATGGCGCGCTTGACGCGTGATGTGGAGAGTGTGTGCAGACGCGAGGCGTCACAGGAATGCCAAGATGGGTTGAGCCAGGAATCCTCTGGGACATACGAAGAACAAAAATTGATGGCAGTATTCGACGAGTTTGAATGGGCCGTGGTGCGATTAAGGGAATCATGCCGGGTAGCGTTCGCGCAAGCCATGCCAAGGCGCCTTGAGCCTGTTTACGTGGTAACAGAAACGGTCAGGGAGAAGTGCCTGAAGGCTCGATTGGATTGATGGGTATTAAACCCCTCGAGACGCCGGGCGTAGGTTAAAAAAGTCGCTGCATGCGACGATGCGAGGTTATGTGCGGCGCTGGAAACGGCATATATAAAAACGTGTTTTCAAATGGCGGCCTTGAAGGAAAACGGCGTCGTTCGTCGGTCTTACGTCGCCCCTATAGGTCGCGTGTTTGTTAGGCGCTTGAGGTAGCTTCGCTGCGAGATTGTGTAGGCGTGCAAGACAAGAGGGGCTGAGACCGGGGATGCGCGTGACGGCAAAGACGGCTGTTGCGCAACCGATGCGGGGATTGGAGATTTCCATGAACAAAAGGGCCGCGCCGCGTGCGGCCGTCGTGCGCTTTACCAGGAAGGCCGGCACGCATCATCTGCGCCGCCAGGAGAGGCGCGCGCACGAGTGTGCGATTAGGGTCACCCAGAATGCCGAATGAAGGCAAGCATGAGGCCCCTGAGTCTTTAAGAGAAAGGCGTAGAGACGCGTGACGCAGACTAAACCCTTGTGATGGGTTTGAGTCTGATACCAAGGGGCGGATGGCCGCATTTCGGCAGACGAGCTAGCCTGGGCTATGTGCCGGGCGGCTAAAAAAAGGGGGGACGTAAAAATAGCAGTCGGACCCGCGTGATTACGACTGGGGTTGCGGGCTTGGTGGCGGGCATAGATCGTGGTTAGGCCATGGGGCGGCGCAGACGGCGATCTTTGAGCCAGGACGAGGTCTGAATCACGGAGGCCTGGGACCGCTCCCATGATAGTCACGAGCGGTATCGACAAAGGGGGTGTTTAGGTGGTGGAGCGGTCCTTAAGGGTGGAGTGCTGATACTGTGAGAAGGGCGCGTCCGTTCTCTTCCTTACGGCGACACGGGAGGCTACGCATCATGGGGCCTCGCTTACTCGCCAAGCTTGCCACGATTGGCGCGTTGTTGTGGGTCGTCCCGGGGCATGCTTACGCAGAGACACTGCTCACCGCTTATCATGAGGCCGTTGCGCGCGATCCGGTCCTGGCGCAAGCCCGGGCGCAGTTGGCCGAAGACCGCGCGGGGGAACCGTTGGCGCGGTCGGCGTTGTATCCGCATCTGGGGGCCGCGGCCAGTGTAGGCGAGAACCGTGCGCACGTGACCGGTATTGGCCTACCGATTCTTACCGATTATCTTTCCGATACGTACAGTCTTACGCTCACACAACCGCTATTTAATGGCCAGGCACTCAGCGCCATGGACATAGCCGATAGCCAGGTGCGTCAGGGCGAGGCGGCTCTGGCAGCGGCCCAACAAAATTTGATTGTGGCCGTGACGCGCGCCTATTTCGGGGTCTTGCAGGCGCAGGCATTGGCGCGCGTGGCACGCCATCAACACCATTTGCTTGTCGGACTTTATCGGCAAGCCAAGGCCTTTCTGGCGGTCGGTACAGGCGATGTCATTGCCGTCCAGGAAGCGCGCGCCGATTGCGATGCCGCCACCGCAAGCCTGATTCTCGCACAAAATGCAGTGGCCGTGGCGCGCCAACAATTAAAGCAACTGACGCACTTTCCGGTGACAGCATTATGGGACGTGGGTCGTATACAGCCGCAATTGCCCCACCCGGACCGGATGGAGCCGTGGGTTGCGATGGCTTTGCGAAATCAGCCGTTATTGCGCCAAGCGAAGGCTGATCTTAAGACCGCACAAGCGGCCGTGAGATATCATGAACGAGCCGGCTGGCCGACCTTGACGATTCAAATGGAGGCTCAGCACGGCCTTGGTGAACTGCTGCCCGGGGTCGAGGTCAACCAAATGGGCGCCAGTATCAATCTCTTTTTCCCAATCTACCAAGGCGGCGGGATATCGGCCGCCACCGGCCAAGCCCAGGCTGCCGTTTCGGTGAGCCAAAACCGCTTGCGCCATGTGCGTGACGACATTCGTTTGCAGACAGAAACGGCGTTTTTGAATATGCAGACAAGCGTCGCGCAGATGCAGGCTGCTTCGCAAGCGCTTACCGCCGCCCGGATTTCGCTTGCCGGGACCCGCAAAGGCTATCAAGTGGGGACCCGTTCCTTTATCGATGTGCTGACGGTGGCAACCCAATACGCGGCCGCGGAACGCAGCTACGAGGTGGCCCTTTATAACCAGATTATGGCGCGCGTGGAGTTGAAAGCGGCGGTGGGAGTTTTGAAACCGCGAGACGTCTTGGCGATCAATGCACTGCTTACGAACCGGCCACATAAGGGTTCTATTGGGGCAGCGCAACATTTTGCGAAATCGCAGGCTTCCCGTTTGGAGCGACCATGAAGCGTAAGCGAATCATTATGATAGGGGTGGCCGTGATTCTCGTGGGCGGCCTTGGCATTTGGTTTTTTGCAAGACATCACAAGAGCGCGGCCCGCAGCATCAAGATTTACGGCAACATCGATATTCGGCAGGTGGAACTTGCGTTCGATGATACGGGCCGGATCCAGAGACTGACGGTGGAGGAGGGCGACCGGGTGCGCCCGGGCCTTTTGGTGGCCGAGATGGATCCGGTGCGATTTCAGGATGCGGTTTTAAAGGCTCGCGCGCAAGTCGCCCAGCAGCGACAGATTTTAGCACGCCTGCTTGCGGGCAGTCGGCCCGAGGAGATCATCGCCGCGCGCGCCAAGGTCGCAGGGGCGACCACGGATTGGCGTAACGCGCAACTCACCTATCACCGGCTGGCGGCCCTGCTGGCCTCGCATTATGTGTCTCATCAGGCCGTGGACAATGCAGCGCGCGCGATGCAGGCGGCGCGCGCAGTCTTGCGTGCGGACCGACAGGCCTTGATTTTGGCCATCAAGGGTCCCCGTAAAGAGGATATCGCAGCGGCGCGCGCGGCCTTGGGGGTGGCGCAGGGAAACCTGGCATTGGCACTACGTGAGCTTACCGACACCAAGCTATACGCCACGGCCGATGGTGTGGTGGAGAATCGGATATTGGAGCCGGGTGATATCGCCACCCCGCAAGCGCCTGTTTTTACCATTGCCCTTAATAATCCGGTATGGGCGCGCGCTTATGTTCCGGAAACGCAACTGGCGCGTGTCGTGCCCGGTATGCGCGCTTATCTCGAAAATCAGGATTTTCCGCACAAGCGTTTCGTGGGCTGGATCGGTTATGTTTCTCCTACTGCGGAATTTACCCCGAAGGCCGTCGAGACCACGCAGTTGCGCAGTCAGTTGGTCTATCAGGTGCGAGCGTACGCCTGCAATCCGACGGGCGCTCTGCGGCTTGGGATGCCTGTTACTGTCGTGATTCCGTTACGCAAGTCCGCCACGCATACCTCTTTAGCCGGTCACCGCTGCGGGCCATGAGATGACAGCGCCCGTTTTGGTGCTGGAGGGCGTGACCAAGTCGTTTCGGTCTGGCACACAGCGCGTGAATGCCCTCTCTCAGGTGAGCTTCAGCCTGTCGGGAAGCGGCATTATAGGCCTGCTCGGACCCGATGGGGCCGGTAAAACGACCCTTATGCGGCTTGCGGCGGGCCTATTTGTGCCGGATGCAGGTTCCGTGGTGACCCTTGGCTGGGATAGTCGCAAGGCCGCAGGCACGATCCAGGGATCCGTGGGTTATATGCCCCAGCGTTTCGGGCTTTATGAGGATCTCACGGTCCAGGAAAATCTCGACCTTTTTTCGGACCTGCATGCCTTCCCAAACGAGGCGCGTCCGGCCCGTTATGCCGAACTTTTGCGCCTGACGGGGCTTGGGCCGTTTGGGCGGAGGCTTGCGGGCGATCTTTCCGGGGGCATGAAACAAAAGCTCGGCCTTGCCTGTACCTTGATTCGCCCCCCGCGCTTGCTTCTTCTCGATGAGCCCACCGTGGGGGTAGATCCTATATCGCGCCGCGAGCTCTGGGTGATTGTCACCGATCTCGTCTCGAAGGAAGGGATGACGGCTTTGATTTCGACCGCCTATTTAGATGAGGCCGAGCGTTGCCAGCACGTGTTTATCATCCAAAAGGGCCGAATACAGGATCAAGGGGCGCCCGCTGACCTGCGTGACCGTGTGGCAGGACGCAGTTTCGTGGCGACATCGAAGAGTCTGCATCGCCGCGCCATTCTCGCAAAAGTGAAGGATCGGCACGAATTCGTCGATACCGTGGTTTCGCGCGATGGCGTGCGGGTGGTGCTTCAAAAAAACAAAACTCTCCCGGAGTTGCCCGAGATCGCGTTTGCGCCGGTCGCCGCACGCCTTGAAGACGCTTTCATGGATACCCTTTATGAGGCGCCGGCGGCAGGGGCGCAAAGCCTCTCGATCACCGCCACCCCACACAAAATGGTCGCGCATTCGCCCGATCAACCGATCATAGAGGTGCGGGAACTGCGGCGGTTTTTCGGCGCGTTCGAGGCCGTGAAAGCCATTAGTTTTCGTGTCGAGCGCGGCCAGATTTTTGGTCTTTTGGGGGCCAATGGAGCCGGAAAAACCACGACCTTCCGGATGCTTTGCGGTTTGTTGCCGCCATCTTCCGGCAGTCTGCTCATCGCCGGTGTCGATGGGCGTAAGGCCGCTGCCGAGGCGCGTAGCCATATTGGGTATATGTCGCAGAGGTTTTCGCTCTATACAAACCTGAGCGTCGCCCAGAACCTGGCCTTCTTCGCCTCGGTCTATGGTCTACAGGGGGTACGTCGCAAAGACCGTCTTCTTTGGGCGACTCAGGCCTTTGAACTTAAGCCCTATCTCGATACCAATGCCGGCAACCTGCCGCTAGGGTTTAAGCAGCGGCTAGCGCTTGCCTGCGCACTGATCCATGAGCCGGATATTCTTTTTCTAGATGAGCCCACATCCGGCGTAGATCCCTTGGCCCGCCGGGAATTTTGGGGGCGCATCAATGCTTTAGCCGAAAGTGGCGTCACGATTATGGTAACCACCCATTTCATGGAAGAGGCGGAGTACTGTGACGCGCTTGTGTTGATGTCGCTTGGGAGCATTTTGGCGGCAGGTACCCCGGATGGGATTCGCGAGCAGGCGCGTAGCCCAAAGATTCCGGATCCCACCATGGATGACGCCTTCGTATCCTTGATCGAGGCCCATGAGGCCCAAACGCGGAGGGTCTCTTGAATAGCCGGCGTATTCTGGGACTGATTCGCAAAGAAGCTCTCCAGATCTTGCGCGACCCGTCGGCCATCGCGATCGCCTTTGTGATGCCGCTTTTCTTGCTTTTGTTGTTTGGCTATGGCGTGTCCCTTGACGCCCGGCATATTCCGGTGGCGCTTGTGGCAGGCCGTCCTACCGCCCAAACCAATGCATTCTGGGCGGGCTTTGAAGACTCGCCTTACTTTCGCCCGATGTTCTACGCCAATATGCCCGCGGCACGTCGCGCTTTAATGAGACGCAAGGTCGACGGTATCATTTGGTTACGTTCCGATTTTAGCCGCGCGACGCAGACTCAGAAACCCGCATCGATAAACGTCGTCGTAAACGGCGTCAACGCGAACAATGCCAACATCATCGAAGGGTATATTCAGGGGGTTTATGGTAACTGGTTGTCGCAAACGGTAGCGCACAAAGGGCAGCCGCTTGTGGTACCCGTTGATGTGCGAAGCCGTGTGTGGTTCAACGCGGCCCTGCGCAGTCACGATTACTTGGTGCCAGGGCTGATTGCCATCATCATGACCTTAATTGGGGCACTACTGACGGCCCTCGTCGTGGCCCGTGAATGGGAGCGCGGAACCATGGAAGCCCTTATGGCCTCGCCGGCTGGGATGGATGAGATTTTACTTGGCAAACTGATTCCCTATTTTCTGATGGGAATGGGCGGAATGGCCTTGTCGGTGGCTATGGCGGTATGGCTTTTTGCGGTGCCGCTCGTCGGTTCTTTATGGGTGATTTTTGTTTGCGCGGCGCTTTTTCTTCTGGCGGCCCTTGGTATGGGTCTGCTGATATCCACCATTGCGAAGAATCAATTCGTGGCGGGTATGATCGCCATTGTCGTTTCATATCTCCCGGCTTTTATTCTTTCTGGCTTTATTTTTGATATCCACTCCATGCCCATGCCGATCCAGTTCCTGACGCATATTGTCGCCGCCCGGTATTTTGTGGCCATTCTGCAGACGGTATTTTTGGCAGGAGACGTATGGCCGGTCATTTTGCGAAACGCCGCGGCGCTCGTGGTCATAGCCGCGTTTTTCCTGATACTTGTCGCGCGCATCTCGCGCAAGAGGTTGGACTGATGGCATGGTATCGGGTGCGCGCGCTTGTCATCAAGGAGTTTCTTGCGCTGCTGCGGGATAAGGCAAGCCGGATGGTGTTGATTGGGCCGCCCCTTCTTCAACTGATCGTGTTTGGTTATGCCGCAACCTTCAACCTCGTGCATATCCCTATTGTGATCTACAATCAAGACCCGGGCGGCGCGTCCCGAGAGCTGATTGCCCGCTTTCAAGGGTCCCGCACTTTCCGTTTGGTCGGATTTCTTACCACGGATCGCCGATTGGCCGATATTGTAAGCGATAAGGATGCCCTTGCGGTCATTCGAATCGGTCCTCGATTCAGTCGCGATCTAGCCCAACACCAAAGCGCGCACGTCGCGGTTTTTGTGGATGGCCGCGATTCCAATACGGCCTTACTGGCACTTAACGATATCAACGCCGTCACGCAATCTTTTAATACCAGCTGGGCTGCGGATCACGGGTGGCCGCCTCCAAAAGCCGTGATGGTCATGCGGGCGTGGTTTAATCCCAACCTGCACTCACGCTGGTTCATAGTCCCGGGAATTGTAGGGTTGCTCACCCTGGTGGTGGCGATGTTGGTCACAGGCCTGTCTGTGGCCCGGGAGCGTGAGGCGGGGACCTTTGACCAGTTGCTTGTGACACCACTTAAGCCCTTTGAGATTCTGTTGGGGAAGGCCGTGCCAGGGTTTTTGATAGGAGGGTTTGAGGCGACGCTTATCATTATGGTCGCGGTATTTTGGTTTGACGTGCCTTTAATGGGAAGCCTCGCGGCTTTGTATCTGGGATTGTTTTTATTTTTGCTCGCAGCGATTGGCGTAGGACTTGCGATTTCCTCCGCATCTACGACCCAACAGCAGGGCCTGCTGGGTGTGTTTTTGTTTCTTGTTCCCGCCATTATCCTTTCTGGTTTCGCGACCCCGATCTCCAATATGCCGAGACTCGTGCAGTATTTGACCTATGTAAATCCATTGCGATATTTTTTGGTGATTTTGCGCGGCGTCTTTCTGGAAGGGGACGGTGTGGGTGTTCTCTGGAATCAGTATATTCCCCTTGCGCTTATTGGGCTTTTTTGCATGACGATTGCGACATGGCTATTTCGTCATCGTCTCGATTAAGCCGGTGGGCGCCGGGTGGCAAAGCACGGCCCTTGGAGTGTACGGGTCTGAACTGACTGTCATTGAGAAGCGCCAAGAGGGTCTGTGCCGGGGTGCGTGGGAGCGCAGTCGTGACCGGCCGCTGGCGGCACCCAAGAACGATCGTGCACGCGCCAGTGCCGTAGACATAACTACCCGCGTCTTGTGGGCGGCAACTTTCTTGCCGTCTTGGCAGGCTGTCATAGCGACAAGTGATGGAACCGTGGCTTTAGTGTGCCGGGGCTGCTCATCTGGGACGCGCTACGGCGCAAGACCCCATAGCGGATGGTCGAGATGGCCGGCGCAAGGCATGGACCGGAAGACTCCTTGAAACGCGTAAGCTCAAAGCGTGCCCGCGGTTGGTGGGCCTGCGCCACGGCGCCACCTGCCATGGTGTGCGCCATGTCGCTTGGCGGCATGCCATGCAAGAGGACGGCGGCGGCCACCAGGGCCGCGCCGAGAAAGCCGGTCTCGACTGCCACCGAGCGCGCCAGACGAAAGAACGCGTGCTCGTCGGTGTCGTGCGCAGGCGCGGTAAGCGGCCGCGACGCCGACTGGGCGGCGCGAATCCTCGGCACGAATACGAAGCGGTTGGTAGCGCCTAGGGCAATGGCGATGGCGACGAGCGCGAGTTTTACGAGCAGTA
Source organism: Pseudomonadota bacterium (assembly GCA_021795255.1). The sequence goes on along the minus strand of JAJYPQ010000012.1, from coordinate 8,236 downwards.
TGTGCCCGTAGGCCGTAGAAAAGAGCGGGCCAAAGCCACCCAGGTAGTGGTAAGCGGATAGCACACCCGTCACGAGGATCGCCGCGAGCGCGATCGCCGCCACCGACGAGAGCCGCTGCACGAGGGCGAGGCGGACGGGTGTCGATAGGCGCGCCTGGGATAGAAACGGGAATATCGCGACCGACATCGCAAAAAGCCCCCCGACCCAGACCGAGGCCGCCATGAGATGCACGAAATCCATCCATTCCGGTGCCGTCCACTGTCCTTGATCGGCGGGATGGCCGGTGGCGCTGCGCGTAAAGGCGATCACAGCTGTGCAAAGCAAGATGGCGTAGGCGGCGCGATGGCGGGCGGGCCTGCGGCCTATGAGCCATGCGGCCCAGGCTCCTAGCAGCATGACGGGCCGTATCATCCATATGTGACCAAACGAGGTCTCGCGCACGACGAGCGGCAGCCAGTGGAAGACATGATGCAGCGATTGGCGGCTCATCTCGAGGGTGCGCCCGACAAGCAGCACGAGGCTGCTTACGGTGAGCGCCACCAGGCCAAATCCGGTCAGGCGCCACAGGCGGCGATGGAAGGACTCGCGGGCGCCCTCGGGGATAATCCAGAGGCCGGTGGCCAGGGCACCGATGACGGCGGCAAGCGCGAGGATGTCAAAGGTGCTCACGGCGATATAGGGTAGATGGGATGGCATAGGTATTAACCCTCGATGCGAAACATGTAATGGCCCTCGGTGTGATGGCCATCGACCGCCACGACGCTCCAATAGACGCGATATTTACCGGGTGCCAGGGGCTTCACGGTGGTCTCCAGCAGCCGATCATGGCTCCCGGAGACCACATGGCCGCGTCCCTCACTGACAACCTGTCCGGCGGCATTTTTGACAATGAGCGAACAAAAAAGCGCCTCAAGCCCGGCGTCGAACCAGATGCGCACATGGAGGGGTGCGGCCTTTACGGTGGCGCCTACGCGTGGCCGTGACCGGTCGGGAAAGGCGTGGGCATAGGCGCCGGCGGGCAGCAGCAAGGTGAGAAGCATGGTCAAGGCGGCGCGTCTCATGGGGGCTCTGGTGGTCATTTAGGTAGTCCTCGGCGTTGCGGGGAAAAGCGGTGCGCCCAGAGTATGGGGGAAAAGATCATCAAGATAGAAGCCGACCCCCAGTATGACCCCAAGACCCCGGCCGCTCGCCCGATTCACCGGAATCGTGGCCTCTATGCCGACCTGTCCGTAGTGTCCAATCCAGACAAAGCCCGGGTCGATGGTGCCAAGCGTCCGTCCAGCATACGGGCCGCTCGTGTAAGTCTGCATCGGAAATTCCACGAGTGGCACGAGATTGTTAAACGGGGCGTGCAGCCCGATATCGCGAACATAGGATTGAAGGTAGGGGAGACTGTACTGGACCGACAAGCCCCAGCTGACGGATCTTGCGATATTGGCCGCCGACGGGATATTGGCGGCTACCATGCCGGTGAGCGCAAACGGCCGGAGCAGCCGGATCTTGCTCGGCAGATCGCCAAGACCGCGCCCAAACAGCAGCGTGGGAGACAAGACCGAATAGGGTTCACCCACCCCGGCACTGCCGGTATCGTTGAGAGATTCGTTCAGGGCGCCGGTGATGAGCGTCTCTTGGCTGTCGCTCTTCCAAAGCAGGTAGCTTAAGCCCACCTCGGCGTTTCCGAAACCGCTCGGCGCGATGTCGCCCGCGGCGCTCTGGTAGCTGCCGCCGATACTAAAAGCCAGATCCTTTGTGATGGTCTTTGATTCGGTCGCGGTGGTCGCCGAGACGTAAGGGGAGGGGCTGCCTGGCGTAGTGCTGAGGGCCGCGCGGCCAAATCCTAAGTCAAACTCGTCGGTGACTCCGGGATCGGAGAAGGTGAGGGTTCCGGGGAAGACGCGCATGCCGGCAATGGCATGCGCCTGGGCGCTTGCCGTGAGGGCACGCAAAACGACCCCGGCGGTGACCGCGGCATATCTTCGGGCAGACATGGGTGATTCCTTGAAAAAATGATCGGTCGGTTTTTGTAAGCCCCTTTAAGGACCTTATAATACCATCGCGTGAGACACGGGCGCCGCCATTTTGTTCCGAGGCCACAACAAATCGCAAGCGGCAGGGGCGAGCGAGGCGACGTACGGTGGGGTCGGGGCCTTCCAGTGCGGCCGGTCGGCGTGGTGATGGCCGGATGATCAACCCCGTTCGTGCGGGCCGTGACCCAAAATCGCGACGACCTTGGGGCGTCGGCCATCGGGTCGGTGCCAAAGCGCCCGCGCGCCCTTTGCGCCTCGCGTGGGGTCTGGTATACGGGGTGTGGGGCGGGAGTCAGGCCCATGGGCGAGATGCCCGTTGCGCCGCCCGCCGGGGGCAATGTCTCGCGGATGCGGCTTGTATACTATGCGACGCACGCTCTAAAGTTCGTGAAAAGACCTTTAATATAAGCGTGATTCCGTCTGTGCGCGGGATGAGGTCTGGGCATAGTCGCGCATGGGTATCGCGCCCAACCTTTAAGGGTCGTATGGCCAAAGGATTGCTGTGACGGGGCTTTGCGCCGTTTGCGGCTTTCTCTATGTATACACGGGAGATCGTATGACCGAGAACGGAGTCCACACCCATGCGCCGCATGAGGAGTTCGTCCAAGAGGCCGCGCGTGGCCCACACAAGCACCATAGCTTGAATCAGTGGGTGGCGATCTTCACCGCCATCCTCGCTTCGATAGGGGCCGTGGTCAGTTATCAGGGCACGCGCATCATGAACGAGGTGCTTCTTTATAAAAACGAAGCCATCTTACAAAAGACCCATGCCGCCGACCAATGGAACTACTATCAGGCGGTAAGCACCAAGGCGCATATCATGCAGTTGGCCCTGGCCCTTCTGCCGCCTGCCAAAGCCATATCTTTTCGCAAGAAGATCGTCAAGTACGCAGCGCAGAAGGTGGCTATCAAGGCGCATGCCGGAGCCCTGGAGAGTCGCTCGAAGCATGCAGACCGGGAGTCGGCGCGGCTCGATCGGCCTCATAACGGCATGGCCTTGAGTCTCATATTCATCCAGATCGCCATTTCGCTTGCCTCGATAACGGCCTTGACCGGCCGCAAGTGGTTGTTCGTTGCGGCCGGCACCATGGCAATCTTCGGTGTGGGGCTTTGGGGCTATGCCTTGTGGTTGATGTGACCGGAATGGTTCGCGCAATCCCTCTTACGATTCCGGAGAAACGGTACCAAGAGACAAAGCCGGCTCGATGTGCGGGCGCGCCGTAGATTACGCTCAATCGGTGTGATTCGCCTCGGCTTGCGAGGCAAGCCGTGCCCGGCGATGCTCCTCTTCACGGCGCGCGGCGTCGATCTCGCGCAAGACCTGGGCGACATCAGGCGGGGTCGACTCTGGACGATAGATCCCGGTCAAGGGCGTGTCTGGCTGCAGGGCCTGGGCTTTAAAAAGCGCCCACATCTCGCGTCCATAGTCGGTTGCGGCAAGTGGTGGGGCAAAGCGCCCGAAGAAGGCTGCCAGATGATCGATGTCGCGCACGAAGAAGGCCGCGGCATTGTTGTTGGCGGCGGCGTTCAGATGCTGGGGCAGGTCGATGATGACGGGGCCCGTCTCATCCAAAAGGACGTTGTATTCGCTGAGGTCGCCGTGAACGACGCCCGCGCACAACATGCGCGCCACATCGCGCATGAGGGCTGCATGAATGGTGGAGGCCTCTGTCGCCGTCAGGATCAAGTCGGAAAGCCGTGGCGCAGGATTGCCGGCCGCATCCACGATGAGCTCCATGAGCAGCACGCCGTCAATGCAGAGGTAGGGTGTGGGCACGCGTACACCGGCATCGGCGAGCAGAAAAAGGGCATCGACCTCGGCGTTTTGCCAGATATCCTCCCGCTCGTGACGCCCAAAGCGCGATTTTCTGGCCATCGCCCGTCCACGTCGGCTGTCGCGGACGGTTCGTCCTTCCTGATAGAGCCCGGCCTGACGAAAGCTGCGTTGCCGGGCCTCCTTGTAGACTTTGGCGCAGCGCACCCCATCGCGAGTGGCGACGACGAAGAGGTCGGCCTCCTTGCCGCTACGCAAGGGCTGGATGACATGGTCGATAAGCCCCTCTTCCAGCAGGGGCGCCAGGGTCTTAGGGATGCGCAAAGACGGGTTACCGCGTCATGGGCCGTAAGGGAAGGGAAAGCCTTTGATTAATGATGACAATCATACCCGTATGCTACACGAGGGGCTCGAAAGGCGATAGAGTGGGTGGCCATCAATCCGCAATTCTCATGGGGGGCCGCGGATCGGCATCGAAAGCTTGGCGTGTGCCCATAAACGTCCAACGCCCGGCATGGGGGCCCTCTGACGCCCTCATTCTGACGCCGTCACCGGGTGTTCTCGGGCTCTCTTCCCCTACCTCCCGAGGTCTATTCCTTCCCAGGGAGAATGGCGGGCCATCCATGTTTCGGCGCGCGCGCCTTGGGGCGGGCGATTGCTCGTGGACGGGGTTTTAGCAAGATACCGAAAACGCCCTGCATGGGGGGATAAATTGCGCAAATGGCGCCTTTGCCAGCGATGTCTTCATAGCCTTTGAAAGCTCATTCGAGTGCGATAGGAGTGTCATTGGGGCCCGGCCGAGTCTTATACTTAGAGGCGGTCCCGTGCAGGACGCGAGTTATCCGTGGCGGGGCCGCGCGGGCGTCAGTTGTGCGCTGGAACCCTCTCACAGATAAAGGTGATGAACGATGCAGGTCGGTCCCCGAGAAATCAGTAACCCCTATCGTCCCATTCCGCTCGAAGTGCCGGAAGGGATGAAGCCCAACGAATTTTTCAACAGCACGGAAAATCTGAACGATCTTACCAACAACAACGGCCTTCTCAGAAATCCGGAGGGCCTGCTGCTCTACAGAAAGGCCATTGCCCACAGCAACGAGTTCGACACATCGATCATTTATAACACCGCGCAAAGTATTCTCGATCCGCTCGGACGGCCCGCGCGCCGGACTCAGGTGCCTGACAATGTGAAGAATGTCTGGAACCGGATGAACGAGGTCATTATCGCCTATATGCTGGAGCTTTATCCGGATCCCGAGCAGGCCCTGGTGTTGTCGGGCGAGGCGAGCCTTGACGCCACATGGCCGCTTACATCGCCCGGGGTACCGAGCATTCGCATGCTGCACAACCACTTCATTGTGTTTGATAAGGCGCGGCTGCGTGAGGCGGACATGGCGGATCCAGAGAACCCAAATCTGACAGACGGTGGCCAGAACTCGCTTTTTCAGGCTCACATGCGCAATGTCTATCTCGATTTCTTTGCAGGGCTTGATCTTGAAATACTAAAGACCTGTCAGCACGGTTCCTGCAAGATCGCGTTGACCGGCTATCCGCAAGGGCTGCCCAGCTGGGAGGTGCAAGGGGGCGTGGAATCCTTGAAGAAGGTACGGTTCTGGAAGGAGTACGACACGATCCTTAAAGGGTTCATAGATTTCTATAGGACTTTCTTTGGTCAGGTATCGACGCGTAACGCACCCATGCCGCGTGACATTTATTTCCCAGAGCTCGTCGAGGACAAACTTCTTTTCAACAGCGACTTTCTGAAGACGGCGAAGATGGTGCGCGATCATTGCATACGCGACGCACGCTATGCGAATGCCATCCGCTGGCAGCCGGCGTTCAAGCAGCTCATTTACCGTAATGATACCGGCAAGCTTATTGTCACCATCAGCCAGAATTCGATCGGCAATGCGATCACTGAGCTTCTAGGCGTCGTGGTAAAGCGCGTGCCAGACGCCGATGCCTATGCGCGGGCTGAGCCGGCATTGCTGGAAAAGCTTTTTGAGGTGCGTCGGCGCTTGGTGGATCTGGATCTGGGGGAGGCGATCGCCACGAAGCACTGGGGGGCGCAATAGGTGTGGCCTTCCGGCATCGAGGTGGCGGCCGACCGGTGATTGCAACCGGGACCGTGGCAAGATAAGACCCTGCGTGATGCATGGCGGCTTATGACCGGATCGCGGCCCTAAGGGGTGGACTGCGAAAGCGGGATCGGGCGGCGCGGACCAAAAAGGCGTGGGCGATGCCTTGGGACGGGGCCGCATGAGTGGATTTCAAGGGCGGGGACGATGCCGGCGTGGGCTGCGATGACAGGCGCTCGCGCGGCGGGCGGATGGGGTCGCACGGTAAGACCGTGAACGCAAGCCAGGGTAAGGCCCGACCGCGATGTCTTTTGTAAACGAGGCTCGGTAGACGTTGACAGCCGTGGAAAGGACTGCTACAAAGCCGCCATTGCGGCACGACCGCTTATTCGGAGGGCCCGCTACCTAATGGGCAGTAGTAGCCATACAGCCAAGGCCTGAAGGTCGACCCCGCTTCGCATGACGCCGGACCGCGGTCGCCTTTGGGCAGACCGTGGGTTCGGGCCCCACCATAGTCCCGCCCCACCCAAAATCGCATCGGAGAGAGACCAAGCCTTCCGCGCCGCCGCGCGCGTGGCCTGGTCTTAAGAACATTTTTTGGGGATTCGCTCATGCAGGTGCATGTTCTTCAGGCGTTACGGGCGGCGCTTTTGCGAGCCAAGGCGGCGCAGGCGCGCCAAGCCGAGCGACGCGCCAGGGTCAGACCGCCGGGAGGCGAGACCGATGACATCGTGGTGCCCGAGGCGCTGCTGATACGCGTACAGGATCGTCTGCGGATCGCGCGGTTACGTAATGGGCCAAAGACCCTCGGTAGCCGGATCGCCTTGTGGCTTGCGCTTATCGGTCCAGGTCTTCTTGTCATGCTCGGGGATAATGACGCAGGCGGCGTCATCACCTACTCGCAGACCGGCGCGGTCTACGGTCTTGGGGTGTTTTTGCCGCTCATGATCCCGCTTGGCATCATGGCCTATTTCGTGCAGGAGATGACCATACGCCTGGGGGCGGTCACGCGACGGGGCCATGCCGAGCTGATCTGGAAGCGCTACGGCGCCTTTTGGGGGATATTCTCGCTCGCCGATCTCGTGATCGCCAACATCCTGACGCTCATGACCGAGTTCATCGGCGTACGCGTGGGGGGCGATGTCTTTGGTTTGTCCCACTGGCTCACAGTCCCCATCACTCTTGTTTTCGTGGCTTCCGTGCTCGTATTCCTGCGTTACTGGACCTGGGAGCGGATTGCGCTTTTCATCGCCGTCTTGAACCTCATATTCGTGCCTTTGGCGCTGTTGTCGCATCCGGATTGGTCGGCGGTGGGGCGGGCATTCGTGGGCGGTAATTGGTTGGTGCCCGGGGGGTTGCTGTCGTCTGGGTTTCTAGTGCTGCTGTCGGCCAATATCGGGACCACGATCGCTCCGTGGCAGCTTTTCTTCCAGCAATCGTGCGTCGTCGACAAGGGCCTGCTGCCGCATGACATCGACGCCAGCCGGCGCGACCTCATGCTGGGGGTCGCCGGGATGGTGATCGTGGCCATGGCCATCATCATACTGACCGGGCAGCATCTTCATGGACTGGCCAATGCCGGGGATCTGAACGTGCAGGGCATTCTCGCGGCCCTGAAGGACCACGTTGGTGGCTGGGCGACAGACCTTTTTGGGCTTGGCCTGATAGAGGCCGGTCTCATCTCGTCTATTGTGATCACCGCCAGCACCGCCTGGGCGATGGGGGAGGCGCTCAACCTTCCACGGTCTTTGAACGATGCTCCGCGCCGGGCTTGGGCCTTCTATGCCCCTGCGGTCGTGGGTTCCGCGGTGGCCGCGGGGGTCGTCATGTTGCCGCACGTGCCGTTGGGGTTTTTGAACATCACCGTGCAGGTGGTGGCCACGATCTTCATGCCGGCGGCGATGTTATTTCTTCTTATGCTCGTAAACGATGCCGAGCTCATGGGGTCATTCGTCAATAGTCGCAAGCGCAATATCGGCGCGGTCGTGATCATGGTGTTACTGATCATCTGTAACGCCCTTTATGGGATCACCACGGTATTTCCGCATGCGTTTGGGGGTGCGAAGTGAAGCGTGTTGAACAAGTGGATTATGCCGAGCTTGCCCGCTTATTACGCGAAGAGGGTTGGGATAGGCCTTTACCGGAGGTCACTCCGCGCCCTTTGAAGGCGTGGCAGCAGTGGGTGTTCTGGGGTCTAAGGTTTTATATCGTGGTCATGCTGATGATCGTGATCTGGGCCTTTTCTCACAACATCCACTCGTGACACTCTCAACCCGCTAAAGCGGGTAAGCTTCTTGCTGAATCACACGGTTCATGGGCATGCTCCAGGGAGCCCGCGCAAACATCCAGCGGCGCTTGA
>JAJYPQ010000277.1 GCA_021795255.1 Pseudomonadota bacterium | reverse complement strand
CGCCCTGATGGTCCACGCGATCGATGAAGAGGCCGCGACTTTTTGGCGCCGCCGCGGGTTTCTCTCGTCGAAGGATGATCCATTCCGTCTGTATCGGTCTATTGGGGATATCGCGGCCTCTCTTGCCTCGGCGTAAGCGGCATTGGTTATGCTGCCTTTTTATTCGCCGTCAAAAATGATGCTGTAGGGCGGGATGTCACCCAACAGATCACGGGCAAGCTGAAGCCCGCGACCCCTGAACGCTAGGTTTCTCACGCGAAACCGCGTCCACCGACGCATAGTCCGGCGCTTTATGCGGTCGGCACCACCTTTGTCTTTCCGGGCGCCGGGCGGAATTTTGTCGCCGTCTTGGTCGAAGACCGTAAGGCCATACTGAGATCCTTGAAGAAGCTTGCGTAAAACGCCTTATCCCGCACAACACCGGTCCGCCGCACAACCGTGTGGTAGTGCGTTGCGATCGGAAAGAGCGGGATAATGAAGAGCAGATGCCACCAGGTCTGCGTTTCCTGGTGGCGCACCTTCTTCTCGGTCGCCGAAACACTTACCTCGGTCTTGCTTGCGCTTTCCGGGACCGTCAACACCGTGGCGGACAAGAGCCACGATACCGCATGGTCCTTGGGGTCCATCAAAGCACCCTTCGCGGTAATGATGCCGCCCGCCTTATCTGCTCGGTCGATAGTGAATCCTTGGTTGATGAGCACCATTTCGGCGGCGGTCATAGTCGCGGCTTGCGGCGCGGCGAAGACCTGATGGTTGACATTCAGCGCGTCCTTTTGCGAAAAGGCGCGGTCATAGCCTGGGTGATAGCTCGCGCATCCGCCCAAGGTCAAGGCGAGCAAGGTGCCCGCGAGAAAATGCTGTCGACGCATGTATCGATTCCTGTTGTGTGATTGGTTGACGGACCTTTCCCGCGGGGATGCCTTAATTAAGCGGTCTTGACATTCTGAGACCCTGCCACGGTATCCAACGCCGTATTCACCGCCTTCTTAAACTCTTCAGGCGCCTGAATGAAGGGAACCGGTTGGTGGTCACCGCCGGTGCCGCGAATCACGACCGACCCGTAGCCCAAAAACCGTCCGATTATCCCTTGGTGGAAGGATACGCCCTCAATCTTGTTGAGGTTTGTGTCGATGGTGCGTCTCCGGATAATCCCCCACTTGGAAACGACCCGCTTATTCGTCAATGCAAGCTCGGTCGTCCTCCATGTCAGGAGCGCCTTTATCAGGAAAATCCCTCCCACGACGATCAGGATCACGCTACCGCCGCTGGGCGACTCGAGCAAAGACCAGAGCCCGAAGAAAAGGATGATACCGGACACTAAAAACAGCGCCCAATGCAATTTCGCCGTGCGGATAATCCGCTCGTCTGGCGCTAAACTGTTCTCCACGAATGAGGCCATGATTTACACTCCCTTAGTTTGTTATTCGAGTTTTCCCGCCTACGCCAACCCCTGCGCCGGCTATCATCCAGCGTCTTTCGCCGGTTTTCGCTCTCGCTGAGCATTATGATCACAGAACTCTTGGCCGACAAGCCGCTCGTCCGAACACACGTCCTCAGGGCTTGACAATTCCCGTTGATTTTTCTTCGTCCGCCCGGTACCCTCACTTCCAAAGTGCCGCGACGAGTCGGAACAGAGTCGGAACACCTGCTCGCCATCAGTGCATCGCCCAGCCACATGGCCGGGCGCGGATTGAAACCATAAAAAGAGCAGGCCGCCCACAAGCCTGCTGGGTATCGGGTTTTGTCGTAATGCCGACATTCGAGATTCGCCCGGCCCGCTCATCGCCGGGCTGGGAGTGTTGTGCGCCTAATAACCTGTAGGTTTTCGAGGGAGGGATAGTTATGCGATTACTAAAGAGGGTCGCAGTTTTGTTACCCATTGCGACCGGCCTCATTCTTTCCGGTTGCGCCACCATGCCAGGCGGCGGCGTCAAGTGGCCCAAACCGACCCCAGGTTTTGCCCCCACAACCCACTTCTCGGATTCGCAGCCCGTCGTATTCCACGACATCCTCAAGGCCTTCGCCGCACATCGCGTCGTGCCTGCCAGCGCCAATCCCGCCACGGGCGTTATTGTGAGCCACTGGCTTCCCGGACCCAACCTGACGACATTCAGCTTCGACTACACGGGTGTCGAAAAATCTCGATACCGCTTTATGGTTACCATTCTGCCCGCTAACCCTGGCCACGTTAACATACATGTCAAAACCAATATTCAGAGTGGTGGTGTCGCGCTTGTTCCATGGGGCAGTGTCACTGCTTCCCACAAAAAGGCGGCAAAACGCCTCACTGACTGGATGATCGAGAACATCGACAAAGCCATGGGCGTCACCTAAAAACTTGACCAGAGGTGTACCGAAGACGGGAACCGCAAGGTCCCCTACCAAAGATAGTCCTAACGCAAGGAGATGCTGGATGAGGGCAGGCAGGTCTGTCGCGCTATCCCTCCCCGGCCGTCGGGCCGAGGTTTCCCGCGCAAAATGATGAAAAAAACTCGCTGGCTTTTTGTGGTGATATCCGCTGCGCTTTTGAGCGGTTGTGGTAGTTCCTTACGCTCCCATCTTCGGGAGGGCGTTCAGAACGCGGTGGTCGGCAAAAAGCCGCCTGCCGACTGGATCAATATCAAAGCCGCCGATTTTATCTGGCTCGTACACGGCGGCGGCGTTGACTTGAGTAAGGAATTTTTGACCATTCCGGCCTCAGCGCAACAGGTCAAGCCTGGGGTGCGAGCTTACTACCATCAAGTTGCACAAGGGCTTGGAGTTCTTGTCAAAGATGGGTATCTGACCAAATTGGCGAACCGCGGCTCGGGCGGCGAAGAATGGATTTACGACATTACCCCGCGCGGAGCGCGGTTTGTCCGTACGCGCTATAACAACGTTTTTGCGTTCGAGTACCTATCATCCGCCATACGGGTCGGTCACTTGGGGTCCGTGAAGATATTGCGTTATACAAAGCCCACGAATATGGGTGGTGTCGTGGTGTCGAACGTCCATTACGAGGTCCACCCCCGATTAAACGCTTTGGGCAAAAACCCCAAAATCCGGGCCATGCTCGTATCGGAGGCCGGGCCGATCAAGGGGGATATGGCGCTCAGTAAATGGAGCAATGGTTGGCGTGGCCAAGCGTCGCCAGGTGTCTTCTTTGATACGGGAAACCAAACCAATGGTGGGTAGCGGCCTTTTGACCCCAAGGCGTCGCAACTTGCATTTTTTCAGCACGCGCTATGATGGCTCCATCATCAACACGCAAAGGAAAAACCATGAACCATCGCAACATTCTCACCGCCGCGGTCCTTGCCACCAGCCTCGGGGTCGCGCATGCGGGCATCTTCAATCCGGTCGGGCCGCAGATTCGGGAGGCGAATAACAACTGGTCGCTGGGCCTTATCCGTCAGAGCCTAAATTACTACGAAGTACCGCCCGCTGCGGGGCTGCCTAACCCGCTCGACTCCGAGACAGGCTCGATGAACGGCATCCATTGGGACGTGCGCCATCAGCACTCCTATTTCGGGTGGGGGTTTGATATTGATTATCTCCAAACCCATCTGGGAGGGACAGTCACCTACAACGGTTATCTGGAGAACACCCGAACTGGCGCATTAACACCAGCCAGCGGCTCAACCAATTCAGGGGGAATGAACGGCCAACTCTTTCTCCGTGGGGGCTTTTCGCCAATACGCCATCTAGCGGTGTTTTTTGGAGTGGTGGGTGGCGGCCGGTCTTGGGCTCGAGACAATAGCGCGCTTTATGGCGGCTACGACGAGACGTATTATAATTTCCTTGCTGGTGGTGACGCGAGCGTCCAATACGCAGTCGGGCCTGTTGTCCTTGACCTCTCGGGAATTATGGGTCGTACATTTGGAAGCGCGCTGTCGTCCAATGTTAGTGGCACCTATACGACCTTTCATCTCGGCAACAGTCCCTACCACCGTATCGGCTTCAAGGTCACCTATGCCATGACGCCGCACCTGAGCTTGTACGCAAGCTACCATCGCGTCACGTTCAGCTACGGGGCGTCGGCCACCAACTCCGCCGGCTATATGGAGCCGACCAGCCACACGACGGAGTCGTCGGCGCAGGTCGGCGTCCGGGTCCACAACTTCTTCTGATCCGCTACGGACGCTCCCAGCATCAAGCTGGGAGCGGTTTTTTCGCAAGCAGCCCCCAGTCAGAGGACTTAGGCGGCTTTTCTACACCACTCAGGGATAGGGCTGGTCGAACAGGATATGCCCGTTCGGCCCTTTCTGCGCCGTCATTGCCTGGATGGACAACGGCGAGTTGGTCTTTTGGGCCTGCGACGCACCAGGCGTGATCGCCTGATAGCCGCTCGTGAAACCCCCTTGCGCCGCGGCCGCTGGTACTGGCTCCGAGGTCGCAATGGCCGGGCGCGGATCCCAGGCGCTGCTCCCCTGGAGTGGGTTCGTACTCCCTGTCGTACCGGGCGCCACGTATTGATCCACTATCTGGGTCAGGCTGCTCGTCAAGTCAAACGCGGAGACATCGGGATTCGATATGCAGCCAGTACCGGCACTGAAACATGCCCCATTGATTTGATGGCCGTATGTGACCTTGTTGCCCACCATGGCGGATGTGTAGTTCATCAGAAGGCGTGCCGGGTAATTGAACGTGTCGTTAAAAGCCTTACCAAACTGAAAATGAATGAGCGCATTGGCGCCGGACAGACCAGTCTGTACCATAATAAACGGCCCCGCCAGCAGCAGCCCCACACCCGTCCAGCTGGTCGTCGACTGCTGGTGATAGAAGCTCTGGTAGGGCGTATGGTTCAGGTTGTTCCCAACCCCCTCGCTCGTGAACGTCACGCCCGCATTGACCTTGAGAGCACCCACCGTCTGACCATTCAATGTCGCCGACGCCGGTACACCCAAGGTTACGGCTTTTTTCCGCAGTGAAACGCCTCCGGGCGATGTTCCCGGCAGCGGCAGCAGGAAGCCCGCGGGCGTGCCGCTCGCCTCCCCTTCCGGGCTTACGAAGATCCAGTCCGGAGCGGTCGATACCGATTCGTGGGTGGTGTACCTGCGGCGGACGCAGCCAAATATCGTGTTGTCCACGCACGTATTGGTGTTCCACGTATGCGGCGTGTCAATATTCACGGCGACCCACCCCTGATTAGCCTGCTCGTGCTGCATGACCAAGCCCACCGCGGTCTCGAAGGCCGCGGGCGTGATGTTCATGAACACGCCCGCCGGCGCCGCGCCGTTGCCGGCCTGGTTCGGAATGAACTGCCAGAAAGGATTCTGGCCCTCGAAGTCCGGCTTATACATCGCGCCGTCCTGCGGTGTGTACACGGCATCCTCGACCACCACCGAACCGCTGGGCAGGTGCAGGAGCCGCACGACCGTGATGAGACCGAGAGAGGAATCGGCGTCATAGACGCCCAGGACCGCCGGCGTGTTCCAGGGGAGCCCGAAGGCGACCCGTCCGGCCTCGGCCGGCGGGATCTTCAACAGCGCAGCCCCCAGGTTGTTGTCGACGTACTCGATGTTGCCCTTCAGGGCGTTGAGGTCCTGCGCCATCTTGGGCGCCACGAAGCCCTGCGAGATGGGCGCCCAGGCAAGCCCTTGAGCGAAGGCCGGCGCGGCCGGATAGACGACCATCCAAAGACTCAACGCCCCGGCAAGCAGCCGTCCCGCGGGACGGTGGAGAAACGATCGCGTACGCACGTGAACCTCCCTTGGACCCGAAAAGGCCCGTATTCCGGGAGTGTACGACCCGATCAACGATCTGTGGTGGCGAATAGGGCCTGATCTCGTGCCGAGTTTGTGCGCGCATATACCGTTTGCAAGCTTCCGCTGAAGACAAGAGATCGCGGGGCATGAGATCATGAAGGAAAACGACCACGCC
>JAJYPQ010000276.1 GCA_021795255.1 Pseudomonadota bacterium | reverse complement strand
AATCGATAGCGCCGTCCTCACGCATGGGGGTGACGATGGCGACCAGACTACCGCGAAACATAACCGGCCCCGTGATAAAACCGCGATACTACTTGCCCCCTAGCCCACAAGCAAGGAAAACAGGTAGGTGCCGCCACTCGCGTCACTTGGGTCCACTGTGGCAAAATGGGCGTTTCTTGGGCGGTGTCGTCGCCGCCTGCCGCTCGGAGACCCCTGATGGCCGAAACATCTAGCGTTCGCGAAATCCGCATCAATCCGATTATACCAACGGAATCGGTTCTGGTCGCCACCGCAAGAAACATGCGGCCTAAAAAGGCCGAGCAACCGGTCGCAAGGGACCACCGGCCCCACGTTGAGACCTGCCCGTTCTGTTATGGCAACGAGCATATGACGCCCCCGGCCATCGCCACATATCCGGAACAAGAACAGTGGCATATCCGCATTGTCGAGAACCTCTATCCCGTCCTCGGCGACGACCATCGTTACCGGAACCTCAATCTCGGCTTACAACAAACAATCGACGGCTACGGTCGGCATGAGGTCATTATCGACCATAGCCAGCACGGGATCGCCGTTCACGAGATGAGCAACGAGCATCTGGTGGAGCTTTTTTCGGCCTATCGTGCCCGCATGGAACAGCTGTACCAATCCAACGAGCAACTTCGTTACGTCTTAGTCTTCAAGAACTTCGGGCCCGCCGCCGGCGCCAGCATTCCGCACACGCATAGCCAGATCATTGGTATGCCGGTCGTTCCCCACAATGTCCAGGCCGAGGTCGACTACAGCCGCCTGTACTACGCCAAAAATCACCATTGCATATTTTGTTCGCTGATTGATGAGGCGCTCACCTTTGAGGCGACAATTTACGACCGCGATTCCGGGACCATACAACGACGCATCAGTGTGGGACAGTACGTGGTGGAACGGGGTGAGCGGTTTATCGCCATCAAGCCCTTCGCCAGTCGCTACGAGTGGGAAGTGCATATCTTACCGCTGGCCCACGACGCGGAATTCCTGCGCGTAACGCAAGCCGATCTCGTCGATCTCGCCCGCGTACTGCGGCGCACGATGGCGCGGCTCGAAGCCGTAATAGAGGGGGCACAATACAATTATTTCTTGCACTCACTGCCGCATAGCCCTGACAGCCGCGGTTGTGATCCGAGCTACCATTGGCATCTCGAGATTTGTCCCCGCACCTCCATCCCTTCGGGCTTTGAGCTCGGATCGGGACTCTTCGTGAACACCATAAGCCCCGAGGAGGCCGCCCTGAAACTTCGCTCAGTCGACCTCGACAAGCATCCGGCCCCCGGAGAGGCTGCCCAATCAGCCTAGGCCTTAGCGCGCCAGGACGCGTTGCACGATCGTTCTCAAGTCTTCATTCTTATAGGGTTTTGCGACCGCTTCGCAAAACCCATACTTCTTATAGTTGGCCATGATGGGGTCGTTCGAGTAGCCGCTCGACACGATCACCTTGGCCTCGGGATCGAGGTCGAGAAGCCTTTTGATGGCTTCGCGCCCGCCCATGCCACCGGGAATAACCAGATCCATAATCACCAAATGATAAGGGCGATCCTCATCGACCGCGGACCGGTAAGCCGCGATGGCTTCGGTGCCGTCCTTCGCATATCCGACCTCATAGCCAAAGTGGGTAAAGAGTCGCCCTAAGACATCGCGAATAAAGCTCTCGTCGTCCATGATGAGAATTCGGCCGTGACCTCCTCGCGCGGCGGCATCCGACACGTTTGCAGGCTCCGTCGCCTTTTCGGACAGCGGAAGATAGATCCGAAACTCCGCTCCCTGCCCAGCCTTTGACTCTACGGTAATAAGCCCCTGGTGCTTGCGCACGATAGAATAGCTGGTGGCGAGACCCAGCCCGCTACCCTTTTGTTTGGTCGTAAAATATGGATCAAATATCTTGTCCATGTGCTCGCCACTGATGCCGACGCCTTCGTCCACACACATGATTTCCGCATAGCGCCCTGGTGGCAGGGTTCGCCCGCCACTCAAAGGTTCCGTCGACTCCTTGACCGTGACCCGGACACGGCCTCCGGTCGGCATAGCCTGCTGAGCATTCAAGACAAGATTATGGATCACCTGGCGGATCTGGCCCTCATCGGCCTCAACTACGATGGCGTCGTGGACTGTGACCTCACAGAGAACGTGCGACCCGCGGCAGGCAAATTCAGCCGAATCGCGCACGACAGAGCCAATCTCCAGCGGCCTTTTGACCGGCGCACCGCCTTTGGAGAACGTCAACAACTGCTGCGTAAGGTCTTTAGCCCACAAAGCCGCTCGCTCCGCCTCTGTCAAGCGATCGAATATCTGTTCACCCGCCGCGCTATGGAGCTTAGCGAGCGAAATGTTCCCCATGATGGCCGTCAAAATATTATTGAAATCGTGGGCAATGGCACCCGCCAAAAGTCCGACGGATTCGAGCTTGCTCGCCTTCTGCCGCTCCTCATCGAGCCTCTGAATATCGGTAACGTCGCGGAATACCACGACCGTTCCGCGCACCTGACCATCCCCATCGCGAACGGGCATGATGCCGTCTGCAATTTCGCACTCGGTCCCGTCTCGTGCAACGAGGATGGCCTTGCGCAACGGCGCAGGGAGGCCCACACCCAGGCCCATCGCATCGATCGCCGGAGAAAGATCCTCCCGGACCACGAATACCTCTTCGAGCGGCCTCCCCAGGGCCTCTTCCTGCGTCCAGCGCGTAAGGCTCTCGGCGGCTCTATTGATCAGAACGATGCGCCCCCCGAGGTCTGTAGTGATAACCCCATCGCCAATCGACCGCAGCGTCACCGCCAGTTGCTCTTTCTCGGCCGCCAGAGCCTCGACCGTGCGTCTTTGATCATCGATGTCGGTGGCCGTCCCGAGCCAAGAACGCACGCGCCCACGTATATCCTGTTCCGCCTGCAGGTGGACCAAGTGCCAACGATAGGCCTGATCCCGTGTCCGTCTTAGGCGCACCTCGACCACAAGCTCATCGCCCGCGAGCAAAATGTCGCGCCACCCCTGGACACGTTCCTTGAGGTCGTCGGGGTGTACGATCTCTCCTAATTGCAGATCGCCGACACGGGATATGTCTATGCCCAGATAAGTGAGAGCGCGCTGATTGATATACTCGAGACGCAGATCGCTGCTTGCAGTCCACACGAGTTGCGGAACAAAATCGGCCAAATTGCGATAACGCCGCTCACCGCGGCGCTGTACCTCGGCTACCTGGCGCGCCCGTTCCCGGCGCTCGCTTTCCTGCAAAAGCCGCGCTTGAGCCTTAACCTGGCGGGTTTTCTGAAAAAGGTCGATAAATACCGCGACCTTGGAACGCAAAATATCTACGTCGAACGGCTTGAACAGATAGTCGACGGCACCAAGGGCGTAACCCTTATAGACGTACTGCTCTTCTTTATTAATGGCAGTGATAAAAATAATCGGTATCGAGCGCGACTTGCGCCGCTTTCGGATCAGCCGGGCCGTCTCGAACCCGTCCAGGCCAGGCATCTGGACATCCAATAAAATGACGGCGAATTCGCTGCGCAGGACCTCCTTCAGCGCCTCTTCTCCAGATTGGGCCCTCACGACTTCATACTTGGGATCGTCGAGAATTTCTCCGAGCGCAAGTAGATTCTCTTGTCGGTCATCGACCACAAGGATCTTAACCTTCTCCTCCCCGTCCATTCCAATCTCCTAGGACAAAGTCGATCCCGCTCTACTCATAAGCCATCTTTTAATCATCTTTAGAAGGGCGGTGGTGTCCACGGGCTTCGTAATGTAATCAGATAAACCCGCCTCAAACGACTTGTCCCGATCCCCCTTCATGGCCTTGGCGGTGAGTGCGATAATGGGCAAGTGTTGGTACCTTTCAATCTTGCGAATCGCCTGGGTCGTCTGATAGCCATCCATATTCGGCATCATGACGTCCATGAGCACCGCGTCGATATTGTCATTCGTCTCCAATATCTCGATGGCGTCCATCCCGCTTTCCGCGAACAGTACGGTGAGCCTGTGGTTCTCAAGGACACTAGAAATCGCAAAGATGTTGCGCACATCATCGTCAACGACAAGGATCTTCTCCCCCGAAAAAGCGATGACTTCTTCACTGTCGTCTTCCGTCTCTCCTTCGATAGCATCCACGAACGCGGGCGCTTTTGCCTCTACGGTCCCCACTTCCGCTTCGGGCCCAACGTAGATTTGTGGCAGGTAAAGCGTGAACTCGCTCCCCTTGCCCACCGTGCTCTGAAGCTGAATCTCGCCGCCTAGGAGCCTGGATATCTCGCGGCTGATCGTAAGCCCAAGCCCAGTCCCGCCGTATTTCCGGCTAGTTGTGGCATCGACTTGTTGAAAAGCCTCGAAGATCAATCTCCGTTTGTTGTCCGCTATCCCGATACCGGTATCGCGGACCGCAAAGGCCACGATGGTCTTGGCCTCACGCAGGGCGTCGGTCTGAAACACCGACCGGCCGCCCGCGAAACGGTAGGCCCTCAAGGTAATGGCGCCACTATCGGTAAACTTAAACGCATTGGACAACAGATTCTTGAGTACTTGCTGCAGCCGCTGACCGTCGGAATGCATGGACTCCGGCACATCGTCTGCGAGATCAATGGAGAACTCAATGTCCTTTTGTTGCGAAACCGCGCGGAAATCGCGCACAACGTAATCCACGAGCTCGGACACCTTTATGTCGCTCGCCACGATACCCATCTTACCCGCTTCCACCTTCGAGAGATCAAGTATCTCATTGATAAGGTTAAGCAAATCTCGGCCGGACGCATGTATGGTGTTGGCAAACTGGATCTGTTTCGGGCTCAAATTCGTGTCGCGATTTTCTGCCAAAAGCTTGGCCATAATCAGCAAGCTGTTAAGCGGCGTACGTAGCTCGTGAGACATATTGGCCAAAAATTCCGACTTGTACTTCGAAATCATAGCCAGCTGTTCGGCCTTCTCTTCAAGCGAGAGGCTGGCCATCTCGACTTCCTGGTTCTTGATTTCAAGGAGCGTCGCCTTCTCTTCGAGCTCCTTGGCCTGCGCCTCGAGCTCGCCGTTCGAATTCTGGAGCTCCTGAAGCAGCTCCTCTGTGCGCATCGAGGCACCTATGATGTTGAGGACTACGCCAACGCTTACCATCAACTGGTCGAGAAATACCCGATGTATTGAGTTAAACGACTGAAATGAGGCAAGCTCGATCACCGCGAGCACATCCCCCTCAAACAGGACCGGCAATACTAGGATATTGGCGGGCGCTGCGTAGCCAAGGCCAGAGGTAATCCGGATATAATCGTCGGGAACGGCGCTCAAAATGATGGGCTTTTTCTCGAGCGCGCACTGGCCGACGACGCCTTCGCCGAACTCAAAGCTTGTCGGCACCATCACGCTTTTGTTGTAAGCGTAAGAGGCGATAAGATCTAGCCTGTTCTCCTCTATATTCACGGTATAGAACGCGCCGTGTTGGGCCGACACAAGCGGCGTGAGCTCGCTCATGATAAGACGCGATACTGCAGACAGGTTCTTTTGACCCTGCATCATGGCCGAGAATCGGGCGAGATTGGTCTTTAGCCAATCTTGCTCCATGTTTTTCTCCGTGGTCTCCTTCAGGTTTTTGATCATCTGGTTGATGTTGTCCTTAAGCGCCAACACCTCCCCTTCCGCCTCGACCGTGATAGAACGCGTCAGATCCCCTTTCGTCACAGCGGTCGACACCTCGGCGATAGCGCGTACCTGGGCCGTGAGGTTTCCAGCCAACTGGTTCACGTTTTCGGTCAAGTCCTTCCAGGTACCAGCCACCCCCGGCACCTTGGCCTGGCCGCCTAACTTGCCCTCAATACCCACCTCTTTCGCGACGCGCGTCACCTCGGCGGCGAAC
>JAJYPQ010000275.1 GCA_021795255.1 Pseudomonadota bacterium | reverse complement strand
CTCGCCACCACGGACGGACGACGAGTATCGGCGGTGGTCGACAACGAGGCCGATCCGCAGCGGGTGTCGGCAATGGTGGGATCGATCGTGGCGCTCGGCGAGACCATCGGCCGCGAAGTCATGATCGGGCGCACGCAGTTTGTCGCGGTGAGCGCGGTGGACGGCATGATCCTGCTCCAGAGGGTACCGGCCAAGCGCGATCTGCTGGTCGTGGGGACGTTGGCGCGGCGCCATACCAATCTCGGGATTCTTCTGCACGAAACCGGGATCGCCGCCGAGGCCGCGGCCCGGATTATCGACGAATGGTTGGGGCGCGACTTGCAGCCCGCTTGATGGCTGCCGGATTGACAGCAACACCGCGAGGCGCCTCTCGCGGCTACGAGACTCAACAGAGGATGGATATAAGTCATGGCAAAAGTGGATCTGAGCAGTATTCAGGATATCGACGGGTTTATCGCGGCGGCGCTCGGCGATTCGAGTAGCGGCATGCTGTTGGCGAGGACCGGAAACCAGGCGGTCGACCTGGACCTGGCGATAGCCGGCAATTCGGAGGTGGTGAACACGAAACGCGCACTGGTGGCGCGTCTGAATCTCGACGACAAGATCGAGGATATCCTTATTACGCTTGGCAAGCAGTACCACCTGATCCGGCCCCTGGAACGTAACGACCAGCTGTTCCTCTATCTGATGCTGGATCGCGCCAAGGCCAATCTCGCCATGGCCCGCCATGAATTGAGGGTCTACGAAAAGACCCTGGATTTTTCTTAAAGCAGGTGCGGGGACCTTGCCCAAACGCGGCCATGGGGGCCGCTATGGCGGGCCACGGCTGACTCAAGGTGTCGCACCAGGCAAGACGGGGTCTTTGTGAAAGACATCATACTTATTGCCTCACCAAAACCCGCGGGCCGCATGCCCAAAGACCGTCCATGACACGCAGCGCAGCCCAGCCGCTTATCCTGCCGTACAGGGGCCTCGCCGATAAGGCGAATGTCGTACGGCGTGCGCCGGGGCCTATCGCCATTGAGAGATCACACCATGACCGTACGCTGGCATGAAACCCCCCTCCTCGATCCCGGCATGTTTTATGACTATGAACGCGCGATCCTGGCACAGGCATCGACGGGCGATGTGCCACTCGGCTTTGCGCGCCTCGGGCCTTGCGCGCTGGTCGGGGTCTTCGATGATCCGGATCGTTCGCTCAGGCGCTCGTTTGTCGATGGCCACCTGCCGATCGTGCGCCGGCGCACCGGCGGCGGCAGTCTTTATGTCGACCAGGGGACGACCCTCATGGTCGCGGCCCTACCGCGGGTCCTGGTAGCGCAACATGCGCTGACCGCGATAATCGCACTTGTCGGCGAAGTGATTGCCGAGGCGTTGCGCAGCCAGGGTATGAGTGCGACATTTACCGCCCCTAATGACATCACAGACGACGGCCGCAAAAGGGGTAGTGTGTTCGCCGTGCGGTGTGGCGAAGAGATACTCATCGAGGCGGCTCTCTTGTTTGCGGTCGATATCGACTCCCTGATGAAGACCATCAAGCTGCCGCTCGAGAAATTGTCGGCGGCGGGATTGTTGGCCGCCGCCCAGCGGTTTGCCCCCATCGGTGGCCGAGAGCCCTCGGCGGTGGCGGCGCGCATCTATCCTGCGATCGCCGCGGCGCTTGCCACGCGCCTGACGATGGGCGTGGCGGTCCAAACGCCACCCGCCGTCCGTATCGAACCCCCGCCCCCCGGCAGGACCGGCCTCATTCCCGACGTCAGCGCTTTTCTAAAGACCCAGGGGGGCGTCTTGTATCTCGACATCCTGCTCGACGGTGAGAACGTGCGCGCCGCGCGCGTCAATGGTGGGGTCCAGTGCGCGGGGGCCACCGACTTGGAGCAACTGGCCAACGCCATGACCGGGGTGCGCCTCGATGATCTGGAAGCCGCCGCCTTGGCCGCGGCGCCAAGGGACACCCTTGGCTTCGACCACAGGGATGTTGGCTACCTCGCGCGGCTTTGTGTGGAGCGTCAACTCCTGGGCGAGCGTCTGGGTATCCCGGGGGGCGCCGAGCGCGTGACGCTCTACAGCCCGCGCCGCGACCAAGGGTTCGCGGATCTGCTCGCCGATGTGGGGGCCCTGTTGCTGCCCTACTGCGCCAAGCCCGCCTGGTGCAAATGGCGCCATCGTGATGGCTGCCCGGAATGTGGACAATGCGCCGTGGGAGAGGCCTATCGCCTCGGGCGGGAACGCGACCTACCCGTGACCACGATCACCCGCTACGAGCATCTGCACATGGTGTTGGCGCAGCTGCGCGCCACGGGAATACGCACGTTTTTGGGCGTCTGCTGTACGGAATTCTTTCTCAAACGCGACTATGCCTTCGTAGAGGCCGGCCTGGGGGCCATATTCATCGATATCGGCGGCGACACCTGTTACGCGCTGCGCGCCGAAGAGTCGGCGTATCGCGGCGAGTTTACAGCCGAGGCGACACTCGATTCCCGATTGCTGGATCAGGTGTTGCGCCTGAGCGACACGCATGACCCATCGATTTAGAACGAATAGTCAATCTTTGGGAACTCTTCGTAGGGGCGGTAATGCGAGGAGTCCGATGAGAAACTCAAAGCTCACCCGCGCATTCCAGCGCCGATGGCCGCACGGTCGTTTGGCTGGCTGCGGGCTGGCTGGCGGCGGGTAGAAGTTTCGCCCCCCACATAGAAGGGCAAACCGGTTTCCAGCGCATTAATGACGTTCAGCAGGGCTTCATTCTCGCGCGCCCCGGGGGTGATCGCATCGGGCACGTCGGCAAACGTGACGGCACGGTGCCGTCATCGGGGGTCAGGATCACGGGGTAGTCGAACATTATTTCCTCCTTGCCAAACACCCCCTTATTGGATTGGAACTGTGCCGTCCGTATCGTCTCAATACGCGCCATCTTCTCCCGTCTATGCGGTCTATTGTTGTGTTTTTATCCTGCCGAGTACGGACCCAAGAACCGCACACCATTAAAATGGATCAAGTGGCTCGGGTGATCGGCAATCCACACCTCGGACTCCCACGAAATCACTTCCTGGTACTTGTTGAACGTGCGGCGGTCAGGGAAAGCGGACACGAACACGAGGCCGGCGCCGCAATCCTGAAAGAGTTCGCTCAACTCCTG
Organism: Pseudomonadota bacterium; assembly: GCA_021795255.1. The sequence continues at coordinate 2,729 of JAJYPQ010000275.1, read as the reverse complement.
GTGGCGTTTGGCGTCCACGGGTCCATGCGAGGTCACGGCCCCGGCCAGGATGAGCCAACTCCGATCCGGGTCGTAGATCATGACATCGGGCATTTTGCCATGCGCTCCCATGGTGATACCAAGGGAGGCCGGCAAGGACTCGTTACAGTATCCCCATTTCTTCCCCGTATCGCCGGCATACACGAGTTGCCCGCCCGGTATAAAACGCGGTCCAAATTCTTCACAGAGGGCCTTGATGAGCGCGCTATGATGGCCGGGTGAAAGCAGGACCTCCTGCCCCGAAGCGACCCATAACGGGACCATGCGCATCCAGCGGGGCATCGCCTGTTGGGCGACCAACGTCCCACGGACCGCGAGAAAGTTGGCGAGCCTCATCGTATACTCCTCGGTCCCTAAGGCCTGGAGGGCATCCAGGCACGCCGGTTCTATCTGGTAGACGGCGTTCGGGCTATTGACCGGCCGGTCAGGCTGGTCCGGGTTGTAGAGCGCAAGCCCGGCCTGGATAAACTGATGCATGGTCTGACGGCGGAAGGTCTCGCGCGTATTGGGCGCGTAGGGCTTTTCGTAATGAAGACGCGCCCAGTCCATGATCGGCGTGATGCCCATCAAGGGGTCTGTGGCCGCGTTCCAGGGCTTGTCTGGGGTTAAATCTAACAAGGCCAACAGACAAAGGGCGGAGCGCTCATTGCGCTGTGCCCGTGGCATGCCCAAATCGTCCAGCACACCCAAGGCCTCCTGGATCCGTTGGGTCTTGGGATCGTTATTACTCACGGCATCGCTCGACACGGGCGTCGATGGCCTCTTGTGTTGCCGATCCTGCCCGCTTGGCCCATTGTCCGTAACGGATCAGGGTGGCATGATCGGGATATCGCAAAGCGCGCAGATCCCCGGCGTTGACTTGGGTATGCCCGCTAAATTCGCGAAAGGCCTGGTCTGCCCCGCTGGAATTGAGGAACACCGCGAGCCCCCGCGCCAGATCCTCGGGGAGGCCTGCCTTGCCGTGGTGGAAGACGTTCAGATGGTTCTCAAACCCATATAAAGATTGAGGCATCTCGTTGGGGTTGATCACAAAGGCCACCAAGCGCCGACGCTCTTCTTTGGCCGAGAACCGCTTGGTGAGCGTATAGAAGCCGCGCGGCATGAGCCCTTTGCGGGTCTCGGGATGGAGCGCCAGAGCATTGGGTTTCTTGTGCGCCACAGGCCAGGAAAGATGACCGCCCGGGAAGTGGTGCGCATATAAGAGCGGGGCATAGTCCCCGTCCGGAGTCGCCTGCGCGTGCGCACGCACTCGAAAATCGACCACGGGGCCCGTGGAGACCGTAAGGCCCAGGTCCGCTAGGGTACATGGCAAAAGCGCGCGCAACTTGTCGTCGTGGCCATCTGGAATGCGAATGAACTGATGGGGATCTCCTGGGTGGACGATTTCTGCAAAGGGGACTTCCCGGCTCTCAAGATCGGTAAAGTGCGCATCTTGAGAAAAGGACACGGCCACGGACTGGGGCTTGGCGCCACGTACCAACCGGATAATGATGTTTTCCTGCAAGACCTCGTCGTCTTTAAAAGCACTGCTTCGGCTCTCAAAGACATGAAGATGGGTAATGGCTGTCCGTTCCAAGAGAAAACGACGAAAGGGTCGAAAGTAAGTGCCATTACAGAAACTCCGAGGGACAATGGCGACGATTTCCCCGCCCTCTGCCATCAAGGCGATGGTAAGTCCCAGGAATGCACTGTAGAGGTTACCGGTCTCAAGACCTATAGCCCGCAAGAGCCGCCGATATTCAGAGGCGTTCGTGATCTTCTTGTACGGCGGATTGAGAATGGCATGGGTAAACCGAGGGGCGCCCATACCCGACAGGAAGCTTGCCTCATGGATAAAATCGCGATCGTGAGTCACGCCCCGAAAATGCTGTCCTCGATCACGGAGGCGCTCTTTGATATCGCCCATGTGGTCTTGAAAGTATCTCAGCAGTACCGGATCCACCTCGTAGCCGTGAGCCTCCAAGGTCGCATTCGGAGGCGCCTGCCGCACGAATTGTTCGGCGAATGCCTCCGTCAGCGATCCAACACCGGCGCCTGGATCCAGTAAACAGACTTTTGCCGGCCATTGGGCGAAGAGAGACGCCATGAAGTCCGCTATGGCGGTGGGGGTCATGAACTGACCGAGGCGCGATCGCGCGGACGGGTCGAGTTGGCCTGTCGCCACACTTCGCACCGCATCAATGGACCGACTCACGACAGGAGGCACGCTTTTGCTTAATCCGTGACTTCCCATCTGCCCACCTCAGAGTGATGACGACGGCAGTTTAGCGTCAAAACGTAGTGGTCACAACGAACTACTTTTAAGGCTGCCAGATAGTTGTTTTCTTGGATTTCACGAATACCCCTCACTTGTCATAAATCATCATATCTCCCTCCATCTAACCTATTTTCCGCACTTCCCGGGCGTAAAATCTTTGCCATTTCCCGGAGCGACACTTTCGCCTCGCCTAACGATTTCCTCCCGCACGGAAATACGTATTTGGTGAATACCCCAGCACTCGCAGCACGGTGCGATGGGGTTCGGTCGGTTCGTCGTAGAAGCACTGAGGCACCGTGCCATCGGCTCGCCGGATTCGGTCGTGGCGGACCACCTGATCCGGCCCCTGGCACGTAACGACAAGCTGTTTCTCTATCTGATGCCGGATCGCGCCAAGGCCAATCTCGCCATGGCCCGTCGTGAATCGAGGGTC
>JAJYPQ010000274.1 GCA_021795255.1 Pseudomonadota bacterium | reverse complement strand
ATGAACCAGATGAACATCGGGCAACGCGTGCCCGAGACACAAGGCGCCCACCGCCCGGAATCGCTGCGGGAGATCCGTTACGAAGTACTGGTGCTCGGGGACGCTGCACGGGCTTGTGCGGCGCAAGTCCCAGCTTGTGAGCAACTCCAGGACGCGCGAGGCCGTAGTTTGCGCGGAATCTACCAAGGTCATATCCGGCCCCACGAGCCGCGCGAGCAAGGGCTTCAAAAGCGGGTAATGGGTGCAACCCAATACCAGGGTGTCGACACCCTCAGCGACCACAGGCTTCAAGTATTCCTGCGCCGTCAACTCAGTCACCGGATGATCAAGCCACCCCTCTTCGACAAGCGGCGCAAACAGCGGGCAGGCCTGGGAGACAACGGTGAAGTCGGGGCGATACTCGTGGATAGCGCGTTCATACGCCCCCGAATTGACGGTCGTGAGCGTCGCCAAGACCCCAACGCGCCCCAAGCGGCTCGCAACGGCCGCGCGCGCCCCGGCGTCGAGGACATCGACCACCGGGACCGGGGACATACCGACAATGACCGGCAAGGCGACGGCCGCCATCGTGTTACAGGCCACCACCAGCATCTTGACATTGCGCCGCAAAAGAAACTCGGTGATCTGGGCGGCATAGCCCGCGACCGTTGCCGAGGACTTTGTGCCGTAAGGTAATCGCGCGGTATCGCCAAAATAAAGGATGCGCTCATGGGGAAGGGCGGCCATCAGGGCATGAGCCACCGTCAGGCCACCGATACCCGAATCGAAAACACCGATAGGGCGATCGCGGTCCACTTAAAAAAGTCCCTTAAAAATGATCATCATCGAAGCCAATAGGAAAGTGGCCACGTTGGCCACCACTACCGGTGTTGAGTGGATCACGACCCCATAGACTATCCACAAAAACACGCCGAAGGCGAAAATCAGATACATCGCCAGCGACACGTCGGCGGCCGAACGGGAACGCCACGTCTTCAGTACTTGGGGGACGAACGCGATTACGGTCATTGTCCCGGCCGCATATCCAACCCACGTGGCCGCGTTCACGGACCCGGGATCAGAAAGTGATATTGCGCAAGGTGTCGCCCAAGGCCCCCTCCTTCGCATCTTTACCCTGCAGCTTGATGCGGAGGCGTAGGTCGTTCTGGGAGTCGGCATTGCGCATGGCCTCATCGTAGCTGATAAGGCCTGCATCGTATAGACCAAAGAGGGCCTGATCGAAGGTTTGCATGCCAGCTTCCCCGGATTTGGTCATGAGCTCTTTTATACCGTGGATCTCACCCTTCAAGATTAAGTCCGCAATCAGCGGGGTGTTGATCATGATCTCCACCGCCGCCACGCGCCCGGTCCCGTCCTTCTTCGGTATGAGGCGCTGGGAAATGACCGCCTTCAGGTTCAATGAGAGATCCATGAGCAACTGATCGCGCCTATCCTCGGGGAAAAAATTGATGATACGATCCAGCGCTTGGTTCGCGCTATTGGCGTGCAGTGTCGTCAAGCAAAGATGACCAGTCTCGGCAAAGGCGACCGCGTAATCCATGGTCTCGCGAGCCCTGACCTCGCCTATAAGAATGACATCTGGGGCCTGACGCAGGGTATTCTTCAGGGCCGTTTCGAACGAGTCAGTGTCGACCCCCACTTCGCGCTGCGTAATGATGCAATTCTTATGTTCATGCACAAATTCGATTGGGTCTTCTATGGTGATGATGTGGCCGTTCGAATATTGGTTGCGGTAACCCACCATGGCCGCAAGCGATGTGGATTTACCGGAACCGGTCGCGCCAACGAAGATGACGAGACCGCGCTTCGTCAGGGCAACGTCTTTCAAGATCGGAGGAAGGTTTAGCTGTTCAAAGTCCGGGATATTGGTCTCGATCTTACGGAGCACCATCCCAACCCGCTGCTGTTGGCGAAAGACGTTTACGCGAAATCGGCCGACATCCTGCGGACTTATGGCAAAGTTGCACTCGTTGGTCTCCTCGAACTCGCTGCGCTGCTCCTCGTTCATGATGCTGTAGACGAACTGCCGGGCTTGGTCGACGGTCAAGGGTTGGCGCGTCACCGGCGCAAGCTTGCCGTCGACCCGCAAGCTGGGCGCTATGCCGGCCGTGATATAGAGATCCGAGGCACCCTTTTCCGTCATGAGACGCAATAAGTCGATGAAGCCCAAGCTACCTCCGAGCAGCGGCTGGCGCCGCCGTGCCGGCATTGGTGGTCAGCGCGTCCTTGTTGGCAGCCTTTCCGCGCGCTTCCTCGATCGAGATTTGCCGCGCTCGAACCATTTCGAGCAGGCACTGGTCGAGGGTCTGCATACCGACCGCCTGGCTGGTCTGGATCGCTGAGTACATCTGGGCGATCTTATTTTCGCGGATCAGATTCCGGATCGCGGGCGTACCTATCATGATCTCGTGGGCCGCGATCCGGCCCCCGCCGACCTTCTTCAGAAGGGTCTGCGAAATCACCGCTCGCAGCGATTCGGAGAGCATGGACCGAACCATTTCCTTTTCGGCCGCCGGAAACACGTCCACGACGCGGTCTATGGTCTTGGCAGCCGAGCTCGTGTGTAAGGTGGCGAACACCAAATGACCGGTCTCGGCCGCTGTCAAGGCCAAACGAATCGTTTCAAGGTCGCGGAGCTCACCCACCAGAATCACATCGGGATCTTCGCGCAAGGCTGAGCGCAAGGCGTTTTCGAATCCTAAGGTATCGCGGTGGACCTCGCGTTGATTGATCAAGCAATTCTTGCTCGTGTGAACAAACTCGATCGGGTCTTCAATGGTCAGGATATGTTCTCGCCGACTCTCATTCACATGATCTATCATGGCCGCAAGCGTTGTCGATTTGCCGGATCCTGTAGGCCCGGTCACTAAAACGATACCGCGTGGCTGGTCTGCGATCTGCTTAAAAATATTGGGGGCGCCGAGCTGCTCTAGGGTCAGAACCTTGGACGGGATAGTCCGGAAGACCGCCGCCGGGCCGCGATTCTGGTTAAAGGCGTTGACACGAAAACGGGCGATGTTCGGGAGTTCGAACGAAAAATCGCACTCAAGTCGCTCTTCGTACTCCTTTTGCTGCTTGTCGTTCATGATGTCGTAGACCATATTGTGGACGCCGCGATCATCCAGGGGGTCTACGTTAATGCGCTTTACATCGCCATCGACGCGAATCAGCGGCGGCAAACCGGACGACAAATGCAAATCGGAGGCCTTCTGTTTGAAGGCAAAAGCCAAGAGTTCTGCGATGTCCATGCTTTGGGGTACCCAGGTGAAGGCTACTTGAAGTATAACGGGCATAAGCGCCGAGACAAGGCGCTCTTTCCCTTCATGAAGGCGCACCTTACACTGAGACCATGAAAAATCTTTCCATCGGCATCATTGGCGCAGGCAATATGGGGCTTGCGCTGGCATCTGGGCTGGCATCTGGGCTGGCGTCTGGGCTTGCGGCCGGGTCTTTGGCTGGGCTTGTTGTCTCGGACCCCCATGCCGACAAACGGCGGGCAGCGGAGGAGCTCGGGGTAGCGACCGAAACCGACAACGAGGCCTTGGTCGAGCGCGTCGATATCCTGGTCCTGGCGGTAAAACCCCAGCATCTACCTGCCCTCTGTCGCGCGCTTACCCCGGCCGTGGCCCGCCGCCGGCCGCTTGTGGTCTCGGTGGCTGCTGGCGCTCGCACCGCCGATATCAGCCGCTGGCTAGGAGGAGAATTGGCCGTGGTCCGGGCCATGCCCAATACCCCGGCCCTACTGGGGGCGGGGGTCAGCGTCCTCTATGGGAACGCGCGGGCGACGACTCAGGACCGGCAGGCAGCAGAAACGGTTCTACGCGCCGTATCGGAGGTCTTCTGGGTTGATGACGAGACCTTAATGGATGCCGTCACGGCGGTGTCGGGAAGCGGCCCCGCCTATCTTTTTCTGTTCCTCGAGGCCTTCATAAAGGCCGCGGCCGGAGCCGGCTTGCCCGAAGAGCTTTGCGCCGCGCTCGCCGTTCAGACTACACTGGGGGCCGCGCGCATGGCGAAGGCTGACCCCCATGCGGTCGCGGACTTAAGGCGGCGGGTGACGTCGCCCAACGGAACCACGGAGCAGGCGGTAAAGAGCTTCATGGCCGACGGGTTTATGGACATATTTGCCCGCGCCATCGCCGCCGCCGCCCGGCGCTCCCAACAAATTGGCGACGAACTCGGGGCCTTATGAGCTATCTCAGTCAGGCGCTTGCCTTCCTTGTAGAAACCCTGTTCGGGATGTACATCATCCTCGTCCTGCTGCGTTTCTTGTTGCAGCTGACCCATGCCGACTTTTACAACCCCTTCAGTCAATTCATCGTGCGCCTGACCAACGCGCCGCTTCTCCCGCTGCGCCGGCTGATCCCGGGGTTTTTCGGTATCGATTTTGCTTCGGCGGTGCTCCTTATCATCCTAGAAGCGATCGAGATCGCCCTGATCGCGATCATCCAGAGCGCCATCCCGCATTTTGGTGGCGTGCTCATCTTGAGTTTTGCGGACTTGATCCAGCTGACGCTGTATGTACTGATTGGGGCCGTCTTCGTGCGCATTGTCATGAGCTGGGTCAATCCTTATGGTGAGCACCCACTCACTGACCTCGCTGCCCACCTCACCGAGCCCTTCATGCGTCCGGCGCGTCGGCTCCTACCGCTGATCTCAGGGATCGATCTCTCCCCGGTGCTCGTCATCATCGTCTTCGAGCTGATCTTGATCCTGGTCGTGCAGCCGCTGCAACAGTTAGGCACGAGCCTCTTGGTCTAGTGCCCAGTCGAGGGGGAGTCCGGAGAATTGCCATCGAGCTCCTCATAGCCGGGCTCGCGATCTTCGCCATTAATGGCTTTTTGACCCGTCATGCCGCTTTTGGGCAGGCCCCGACCCTGCCCGCGGCCGGCCTCAACGGCCGCGCCCCGAAACTGGGAACCGGGCGCCCGGTCCTGATCGAGTTTTTTGCCACTTGGTGCCCGATCTGTCGCCTAGACCAGGGAGTAGCTCAGGAGATCGCGCGCCGCGAGCCCGTCGTCATAGTGGCGACCCAGTCCCCGGTTCGGGCAGTCCGGGCCTTCGCTCTGGACCACCATTGGCAGACCCCGGTGATTATGGATCAACACGGAACCCTCGCCCGCCGCTACGGGGCTCGGGTGCTGCCCATGGCGTTCATCGTGGGTCCTAAGGGACGTATTCGTTTCGTGGTGGCCGGCTACGCGACCGAGGCCGGTCTCATGGCGCGCCTGTGGCTGGCGGGGCTCCGGCTCTAAGGTTCGTTGTCGTCGCTCAGCTGGCGCCGGTAATACCAGCGCTGGATAATGACAAGGACCGTTGCGGCGGCGAACGCGGCGATAGGTACAAGGGCGTAGGGCCACAATAGGGTCTTGAAACTGAGCCAGCCGGCCACGGCATAGACCCACGGCAAGGCCTCATAAACGCGCTTTGGATACACGATAACCCCCCTCTAGGCCTCAAGCAATGCACATTCCATGCCCGCGCGCCCCCCGCCGTGGTGCGGGACTCCGCCCCTTTCTTCGGGGTATAATATCATCTCACAGTCTCAGGGGACGTATAATGGCCACAATTGAAGCGACGAAGGCAAATTTTGAAGAGCTGATCGACGGGAACCCCTTCGTGATTGTGGATTTCTGGGCCCCTTGGTGCGCCCCCTGCCGCGCCTTCGGCCCCATCTTTGAAGAGGTCTCGGAGCAACATAAAGACATCGTGTTCGCGAAGATCAACACCGAGGCCGAGACCGAGCTTGCCTCGCACTTTCAGGTGCGCTCGATACCGACCTTGATGGTCTTTCGCGATCAGATCATTTTGTTTGCCCAACCCGGTAGCCTACCGCGTAAGGCGCTAGAAGAGGTCATCGATCAGGTACGG
>JAJYPQ010000273.1 GCA_021795255.1 Pseudomonadota bacterium | reverse complement strand
CAGCCAAACCAGTCGGCGTTTCCCCACGCGCACAGGTGGTGGAATTTGTTTGGCTTTGGCCAGGTTAAAAAGCTGGCGCACGCTGACTTTGTAAATTTTTGCGGTCTCGGTGGTCGAGACCGTTTCAATATGAGAGTTCATGGGTCCAGATCCTCTGGACCCCGTAATCGCGCCGCATGGTATACTCAAAAAGCCATTATTGCGCTCTTACCGGGGTGTGTTTTGGCACCGGTCTGGGGGTGCTCGAACATCCCCAGACCACCATCTCCTAAATAAGGGAGGGAATACAATGTGTGTTATATCCATCCCTCCACTTCATCGGATTATGCCCGGAATTCCGAGTGATTCAAGTCTGCTCAGTCTGTAAGTGCTTGTTTCGTATAGTATATTATGGTACTCATATCCTATACACGCCTGTAACTGATTATTCTGACAAGGAAATTTTGTGAGCAAACCCTGCTAAAATTTATTTTTGACCCACCGCGTTAACGTATTCCCACCGGACTATAAACCGGCATCGTGATTGCCCTTCCTAATTATTGTGCATACAATTAAGTGCCGTGGAGATTACGTTTGATCCGGTGAAGGATGCCATTAACACCGCCAAGCACAGCGTATCTCTGGCGTTGGCATCGGAACTGGAGTGGGGCGGGCTACTGGCCCAACCGGATACGCGCCGCGATTACGGCGAGCTGCGCCTTATCGGATATGCACCCATCGGCCCGCGGGTGTTTTGCGTGGTCTTTACCGATCGCGGTGACAAGCGCCGCATTGTCAGCCTCAGAAAAGCCAATGCCAGAGAGGTCAAACGTTATGTCAGTCAAATCTAAGTCGGGGCGGATATTTGATCTGCCTACGTCTGAGGAAGAGTCCGCCATCCAGACAGGGATTGCCCAGGACCCGGATACCTACGAGCTAACAGATACTGAGTTTCGTAAACTGAAAAGGGTGGGACGCCCCCCGGCACTAGCGACCAAAGAACGTGTGACCATACGCCTGTCTCGCGAGGTCGTGACCAAATTTCGCGCCTCCGGTCCGGGATGGCAAACCCGCCTGGACGCGGCCCTTAAAGAATGGCTCGATACGCACCATCCATCATGAATTTTGGTAACCTGGTGGTAACCTGAGAGTGAAAATGGCTGCTTTTTGTTTCCGCTTCGTTCCGCTCAATACATAATTCTTTCAATGGGTTAGTTCGTAAGTGCTTGATTAAAAACTAGGCCGCGCGGCCCTTTCACGGCGGTAACAGGGGTTCGAATCCCCTTGGGGACGCCAATTAAATCAATTAATTGTCGGTTTCGCCGGCGCTGCCGTAAGAGATTTGGGGGCACTCAGAACCACAGGGGCCCCATGGCTACGATAACCTCGCGTCACACCAAGTCCTCGAAAGCCAAATCACGCCCTTGATGGCAAGCCCAGGGACGTGTCCTTGCGCCCAATCGCTGCGCCTCTACTCAGTCTCGCGCACGGACTTTGGCGTCCAAACGGGTCTCGTTTCGCGCCCGCAATGATCGTGATGCCGGCGACACTTATGCACCCGATCTCGCGCTCATGACTAACCGCCAGCCCGAGTGCTTGTGACGCACCCCAAGCCCGCGGCCCTTGCGGGAAGTGATCGCGGTCGCGTCTTACTTGTAGGCGAGGGAAAGGGCGCGATGACGCGTGGACGCTTGTCGATGTGGCCCTGTGTTGGCAGGTCGTCCCACACCCCTGCGGTCTGCGGCCTGAGCCTCGGTTTTGACCTTGGCCCCGAGCATCGTTTCGCGCTTCGTATTGTTCATAGCTTGCCTCCTGCTTGGGTTTGGGCCCGCGAGCTCACGATCAGCCCGCGGCGCTGTGCCAAAAAAAGCGGTTTTGCATGATGGTCAACAATCAGTACCGGTGCCGCGAGTGTCGGTGAGCGCCGGGGGTCGCAAGGCCATGCCCCTGGCACTCGTGCCGATGATGTATCCCAAATGTGGTTTGGCGGAAGTCGCGGGTGCCACGGACGAAGGCGTGCCAGCGTTGGCTATGGAGATGGTATAGGAAAATACCGCAACCACACGGTTGCATAGTTGGAGAGGCGGCCGTATATTCCTATAGGCAACCATTAGGTTGCAATATGCCAGGGAGCCCCGCGATGGACCATTATCAGCAAAGCCCCATGATCGAAGCTGGTCCCGCCACTGTCTATGCGACACTCCCAACGATAGACGGCCCGCGCGGCCGGTGGACGGAGGATCGTGACGGCGCACCCCAAGCGGGTGACCGTCTCGACTTCCATTTCGGGCGCAGCGACAAAGAGATGCGGATCGAACGGTTAGAGCCGCGCCGGGAAGTGTGCTGGCTTTGTTACGGTGGCGCGCTTGATGACTGAGAAGCTCACCCGCAAAGACGAATGGGCCGGTACAGAGATCGTCTTCCGCTTGAGTCCGCAGGGCGTAGCCGGCATGCGGCTGGACTTCGAACACATCGGTCTCATGCCCGTCCTGGAGTGTTACGATATGTGCGCAAGCAGCTGGCAGTATTGTCTGGGCAGCCTTCGCCAATTCGTCGAGACCAGCCGTGGCACACCCTTCGCGCTTGCCGAATCTGTCACGTACTGATACCAGGAGCCGATTGCGTTATGGATAGCACTGATAGCACCGAAGACTCCGACCGTATCGAACGCAATATCGTCATCCAGGCCCCGCGCCGGCGCGTATGGCGCCCACTCGCGGACGCTGAGGAGTTCGGACGCTGGTTCGGAGTCAACCTGGAGGGGCAGGCCTTCGTGGTCGGGCAGCGAACACATGGGCCGCTAATCTACTCGGGATACGAGCACATGGCTTTTGATGTGATCGTCGAGCGCATCGAGGAAATGGAACTGCTCTCCTATCGCTGGCACCCCTATGCCATCGACCCGTCCATAGACTATGCGCAGGAGCCGCCGACGATCGTGACCTTCACACTGAAAGACGCCCCGCGTAACAGCACTCTCGTCACGGTTGCGGAATCCGGGTTCGACCAAGTACCTGCGCATCGCCGTCTGGAGGCCTTCCGCATGAATAGTCGCAGTTGGGAGTACCAGATGCATAACATCATGCAGCATGTCGCCGCGTACCCCTGAGAGCAAGGCCGGAGCAGCATGCGATGTGAGCTTACAGGGGATCGTAGGCCCGCCGGAATCGCTCGCGACCGTGTTTGCCGCGCTCGGCGACCCCACGCGGCTTGCGCTCGTCGCCATGCTCTGCACGGGCGGCGTGTTTTCGATCGCCCAACTGACTCCGAGCACCCAGATAAGTCGACAAGGGGTGACCAAGCATCTCCGGGTCCTGGCCGACGCGGGCTTAGTGCACGACGTGAAGCGGGGCCGCGAACGACTCTGGCAATTGGATCCGGCGCACCTCGAGGAAGCCAGGCGAACGTTAGAGGTGATTGGGAAGCAGTGGGAGGTGGCGCTGGGGAGGCTCAAGACGTTCGCGGCGTCGCGCTAATCGTGCATGTCGCCGCCCCTGGACGCGCCCAGTGGGACACGAGAATGCCTTCGGTTGGATAGTTTGGTTTACAAATATCAAGAAGCGATTTTTCCGCGTGATCGCGCCGGTCACCCGCAAGATATGCTCCAGATTGTCACGCCTCATGACACAGAAACATCCTGCCTCCTATAGACATCTGGCCCCACCCATACTGGATCTACACTTGATTTTTCAGGTCTCTCTTCAATCCGCGATTATTTGCGCAACTGAACGCAAGAAGATCCTCATCCTTCGGCGCTAAGCGACGTTGACGCCTATCTCACCAAAGGCGGCAGAGTCTCTCGTTCTGGCAGAGAGCAGGAGGCCACGGCGAAAATCCGCCCTTGCGTTCCCTAATCGCACCACAAATCTCCCTTGCGTCCCTTCAAAGAGCGCAGTGGCGTGATGTTTCGGTGATCGCTTGCCAAAGCGCTAGAGAACGGCCCCCGTTAAGGCCAGGGCGCCGGCTTGAGCGATCTCTGCATCCTGTTGGGATTGGACACCGGACACGCCGATCGCGCCTACGATCTTGCCAGCCACAAAGAGCGGCAGGCCGCCCTCAACCGGCAGAACGTGGGCCATCCCTAAGGTCCGCAGGCGCAAGCCCCCTTGGGCAAGACCGTCCTCAAACACCTTCGTCGCGCGCTTAAAGCTGACCGCGGTCTCGGCCTTGCCTTGGGCTATAGCGAGCGATCCGATCTGGGCTTGATCCAGTCTCTGGAGCATGACAAGGCGAGCACCCGTATCGACGATCACGATAACGACCGGCCAGTCGTTCTTAACCGCTTCCGCTTCCGCAGCTGCCAGTACAAGCTTCGCCTCACGCAGAGTAATGTTGCGGCCATACTCCGGTATCACAGGGTCTTGTGGACGAGAGGTGTTGGTCATAAGAAGGAATCCTAAATTAAAATAAGGGCCCGTTTACAAGAAGGCCATACATAAAAGCGTGAGTATTCCGATCGCCATCCCGCGCCGTCGTCTCGTCAGGCATCCAAGCCTTCGGGTATCCGGTGACCGACCCTCGGCAAGAGACGGCGCAGGAGCGGGCCTGTCATAATCGTTGTCGCAACCGCCATAACGACCAGCATCGTATACACCTTCTGCGGTATGAAGCCCGCGCTATAGCCGATATTAATCACGATAAGCTCCATCAAGGCGCGGGTATTCATGAGTGCCCCCATGATCCCTGAGGCGTCATGATCCAAGCCACTGGCGCGCGCCCCCATGTAGGCACCACCCCCCTTACTGAGGGTCGCTATCGCCATCACCATGCCGCACCACAGCCACAGATTGCCGGTATTAAGACCGGTCAAATCCGTGCGTAGCCCGGCATAGGTAAAAAATATCGGCAAAAAGAACACCATGATGAAATCGCCTACCGTGCGACTGAATCGCCTCACGAACTCGCTATGTTCGTGGACCATGATGCCCATCACAAATCCCCCGAATATGGTAAAGATCCCAATCTCGTAGGTCACCATGCCAGACACAAAGACCAAAAGCAGAGTCATGGCCAAGACGTCGGGTGGCAAACCCTCAGTGTCCGCCCACGATACACGCTTTAAGGCGTAACGTATGAGGGGCCGTAGGACGAAAAAACAGACGGCGAGATAAAGTGCCAGGCTCACAAGCCGCAGTGTCATGGCAATCGGAGAAAAGTGCGCGGTCGCAAGCGAGGCTACGACCAGCAATAAAAGCCACCCCACGACATCGTTAATCGCAGCAGCACTAATCGCAATCGCGCCAAGGCGCGTACGTGCGAGGCCATACTCCATGAGAATACGTCCGAGGATGGGGACCGCCGTAATCGCGAGTGCTGTGGCGATAAAAAGGCTATAGGGCCAGATCGCGATATGGGGGGCGAGGTACGGCTGGGACACAAAGCCGAGGGCGAGGCCCGCTCCGAACGGAAGCCCGATCGCGCCGATAGAAATGGACAGAACTGCCTGGCGGTTCGCTATCTCCCGAACATGCGAAAAATCAAAACCCATGCCGATCTGGAACATGAGCAGTGTCAACCCGATCTGGCTCATGATGACAAGCGGCAAGGGTGTAGCACTGTCAAAGATATAGAACGACAGATGCGGCGCGACATGCCCAAGCAAGGAGGGCCCGAGACAGAGTCCAGCCACGATCTCACCAACCGACCGCGGTTGTCCGATCCGACGCGCGAGAGCCCCTAAAACCCGCGCGCTCGCAATGATCACGACCAGCTCCAAAAGCACGAAGTACAAAACTCGCTCTGGCGATTGTGCCACCAAGCCCTGACTCACCGACATAAATCCTCACTCGATAATCCGACCGCAGACAGAGACTGGATCGCGCACCGTCTGGCCTATCGTCTGCAAAGACTGCAAGCTTAAACGAGAGAGGCAATCGCGCCTATCCCGGGCCTCCGAAGATC
>JAJYPQ010000272.1 GCA_021795255.1 Pseudomonadota bacterium | reverse complement strand
CAAGCTCGCCAAGGGCTTCCTCGGCACCAACCATATCGATACCAATTCCCGGCTCTGCATGGCGTCTACGGTCAGTGCTTATAAGACCAGCCTAGGTCAGGATTCGGTGCCGGGGTGCTATGAGGATATCGAGCTCGCCGATGTGATTTTGATAGCAGGGGCCAACCCGGCCTTCGCCCACCCCATAGTCTTTCGCAGGATCGAGGCCGCGCGCCAAAAAAATCCCAAGCTCTTTGTTATGACGCTTGATCCGCGGCGCACGCCAACGGCGGCCGCAAGCGATCTGCACATTCCCCTCACGCCTGGAACGGACGTCGCGTTTTTTCATGGAATGCTCCATATTTTGATGCGCGACGGGCTTCTTAATAAGCGCTTCATCGAGGAGCACACTGAGGGGTTCGCGGCTTTGCGTCATGTTGTATACGACTACACGCCGAACCGAGTGGCGGCTCTGTGCGGGCTTTCGGTCGCGGTCATAGAGCAGGCCGCGAGCGCCTTTGGCCAGGCGCGCCGCGCCCTCTCGCTTTGGTGTCAGGGTCTCAATCAGTCAAGCCACGGTACGGACAAAAATCGCGCCCTGATCAATCTCCATCTCGCGACCGGGCAGATCGGGCGCCCAGGCGCTGGACCTTTGAGTCTCACCGGCCAGCCCAACGCCATGGGCGGGCGTGAGGTAGGCGGCATGCCGTCGTTGTTGCCGGGCCATCGGGAAATCAGCCGAAGCGAAGACCGGGCAGATATGGCAGGGATATGGGGGATAGCCGGCCTCAATCCCGAACCGGGTCTTAGCGCGGTCCCGCTGTTTTCGGCGGTCGCGGCCGGCCGCATCAAGGCTTTGTGGATCGCCTGTACCAATCCGGTTGTGAGCCTCCCCGAGACGTCTTTGGTCGAAAGCGCGCTGAAGGCCGCCGAATACGTGGTCGTGCAGGAGGCCTACTATCCGACGGAGACTACTGCGTTCGCCGATTTGATTTTGCCTGCGGCAAGCTTTGCCGAACGCAACGCGATCGTGACGAACTCGGAGCGCCGTATAAGCCTTATGCGCCAAGCGATCAAGGCGCCCGGCATAAGCCGGCCCGACTGGCAAATTTTTCGGGATTTTGCCCACGCGCTCGGGTCCCAGATGGACGCCCTCGGTATCCCCACGGTCGGCCGCGAAACCCATAGCGATCGGGCACAGCGCCTGTTCGCGTTCGCCTCTCACCGTGACGTGTTTGACGAGTATCGCCGGTGCACAAAGGGGCGGGATCTCGACATTACCGGTCTGGACTGGGAGGCTCTCGAGGCCGGTCCCCAGCAATGGCCCTATCCTGCAGGAGCCAGCCACGGTCAGGCGCGCCTCTATGAGAACCACGTATTCGCTACCGCGAACGGACGGGCCCGTTTTGCCGCCGCCGATTACAAGCCGGTCGCCGAGCCTCTAAGCCCGACCTACCCCTGGCATCTCACAAGTGGCCGCCTGCGTGACCAATGGCACACGATGAGTCGTACCGGGCAAGTGGCCGGACTTTTCTCCCACGTGGCTGAAGCCGTGCTCACTCTGCACCCGGCCGACGCGCAAAAGATTGGTGTTGCCAGCGGTGACCTCGTCACAGTGACAGGCCTGCGTGGCGCTGCAACCGTCCGCGCGGAGCTAAGTGATGGCCTGTGCGAGGGGACCGTTTTCTTGCCCATGCACTTTGGCGCACGCTTTAGTGCACATGGCGCGGTCAACGCCTTGACCGCGGCCAGCGCACTCGATCCCGTCTCCGGGCAACCCGAGTTAAAGCACATGGCAGTCTCCCTCAAAAACGCGGCTCTCCCATTTACCGGAACACTAATCCGCCGACTCGAGCCCGGGCTGTGGGCTGCCGCCCGCCTTCTTTTGCCGCGCTTCCCCTACGCAAGCCTTTGGCGACGCGCCTCTCCGCTCGGAGAGGCCTTGGTCTTGCGTTTTGCTGACGCCGAGGCGCCGGCCGCCGATCTCGGGACGCATCTTGATCAGACATTGGCCCTGACAACTGGTGAGACCGTGGCCTACGAAGATAGCCGCGGCACGAGCAAGTCGATGTTGATACGCGGTGGTCGATTGTGGGGTGTGCGGCTTTTGGGCGACGATGGGACCGCGCCCTGGTTGGAGGATCTGTTACTCACGGGCGCCGATGTGGGTCCGATACGTCATCGCCTCGTGGCGCCGGCCGGACCGGATGTGAGGGTGGGGGCCAGCAGTCCGCTCGTGTGTCAATGTCGCGGCGTCTGCGAGCAGGCTATTCGCACTGCCGTACAGGCCGGCGCCTCCACAGTTCAAGCGGTGGGCGCGATGTGTGGGGCCGGTGTCGAGTGCGGCTCGTGCCGCCCGGAGATCGGGATATTGCTTAAAGCCTATCGCCCCGCGCGGGTCTCGTAGCGGCCCGCTGGCATTGGTTTGTATTTGCCACTCATGGTTTGCAGGCACGGCTTAGGGCAACTGCGGCACGGGGAGCGGAGGTCAGCAAGGGTCACTTATCCGGGCAGGGCGCGACGGGTATCCGCCACCCATCTCGTGCAGACCCCTGAAGACTTAAGTCCTTCTTTCACCAACAGCGGAATCCGGAGGCACAATATCGTCGCACATGACACCCGTCCTTTGTGCTAAGCCCACGCTCGAATCGGCAATAATTGCCGAATGTGTTTTTTACGGCCCCCATAAGCGCCAGAACTTCTCTTCGCCAGGCATCACGACTGCTTCAAGCGCCGAGCCTGCCTCGTTATATTAAGGAAGATCCGTAAATTCGATGGTGTCGAGTCCCGGCTGTATCTCAGCAACGTCGAAAGGACAGTGTCGAGCTAGTGTCATAAGTGCTGGTTCGGGCTTTCGCCATGCAGCAGGAGGCCGATCTTCCTGGGCGGCCCAAGCGTAGGTGGGGGGATGGGTAGGCGCGTAAACGTAAACACGAAAACTCTCTATCCCGAGACTTCAACGACAAATCGGGGCTGATGTAATGCGGCTACGCGACTCGCAGGTTCGCTCTTCGGCGCTGTTGTTAGTGTTGGCCCTCCGACACACCGGCGACCGAGATCGTCAGGGCCGGGCCTCCGATCACGAAAAGCCCGCCTTCCCAATCCAAACTTAGCGCACCAGAACGCAGGGGTGATAGACCAATAGGGTAAAACCGCGGGTTACGGGCCGACCGCACCCCGCATTGTCAATCGCGACCCGAGAATCTTGCGGACAAAGTCGCTGTGAGGTAGCGCGTCCGCGATAAGTTTGGCGACACGCTCGTTTATATGGCGTTCGTCAACCCCGGCATGGATCGCCGCCCCTATCAATACGTTGTACGCGTCCAGCACGTCCCTTTCCGTCACCTCGTAACCGTAACCTAGCGACAGCCAACGTAATGCGGCCAGTCCCGCCGCCACAGCGAACGAAGGCTGCCGCGCCGCAAGATCTCTCGCCGCGCGCGTCAAGGTGTGGGGGTCTGTCGGGCTCGTATTTGCGAGGTCGATGGCCAGGTTGAACAAGCCGGCATTCTTGGCCGCAGCAAACCACTTGCCTTCTGCGCCTGGTGTGCTGACGACCAGATCGCGCAGAATTTGCTCCGGCGGTTGTCCCGGATATTTCTTGACGATGGCTCGGAACGTCGCAAGGTAGGTCGTACCTTGATTCGCCTCGATCGCGTAGCGCCGATAGGCCTCTTCGGCAAGCCCCGACGACAGCAAGATTTCTTCGCATGCCTTTGCAATTGGCTGGATTGGATCGCTCCGCCCGCGCGACTCCTCGGCGTACTGGATCGCCAAGGCCTTCTTACCCTGTGCCTCTAGTGCCTTCACGCCCCACCGCCGGTCGTACCACCACTTAAAGGGTGCTTTGTCTATTAGAGCCAACAATTCTTCATAGCGACCGGCCGCGTACAAGGAGGCAAGGCATGCGCTAGTGCCCTTGAAAAAAACATGACCATCCGTTTGCGGGGCCCAAGCGCGTTCGACAAGGGGCAGAAGCTCGTCGGCCCAGAGGAAAGCAAGTTCCGGAGTAACACAAAGCTCGCCCCAATAGTCGCCGAGCACTTCGATGTAGGGGACATTGTCGTCCTCCAAGGCTTGCCACAGACGTCCCAACCAAAGCTTGCGAATGTTCTCATCGACATCGGCTTTTGTAATGATCGGGACCAGCGTGTCGATCCCTTTGTTGACTGCCGCCCCAAGTGCGCCGGATGAGCTATCAACATGCGCCAGCGCGGGCGATAGCTTTTCCAGTAATGTCACCGCCCCCTCGGCGGCAAGAACCGGTTCCTTGCGAGCGACCTGCTTGATCTCCGATAAGGCCTCCTTAATCCGCTGTATCGGTGTGTCAGAACGCCAGCCGAAGGCATCACGACGAAAGCGCGACGCGAATTGCCATTTGTGAACTGTTGACATTACGCGTCCTCCATTGTTTCGATCGTCTGTTTCGGTGTATTTTCATCTCCGACCTAGCGGTCGCGCGATGCGCTGTCAAGGCATCGGGATGCTACTCCGTTATGCTGGGCGACCCTCTCTGGCACTAGAAAGGCGCACGGCTCGCCCGCCCGGACGAAGACTTCTCGCAGCTTCACTGTGGATCGGGCAGCGCGTTAAGACAGAGGTCGCGAGGGCGACTGGGGCGCCCCGAAGCGCGGGCGGCGAGCGCCCCTGGATGTGGGGGTATAAGTGCCGCGCATCCCTGTATTCCTTGGCCTGGGTGGTGATCAAAAGCCCCACAATGTCAGGGCCGGCGACGGCCTTGACGCACTTATCGATACGCCTCCCAAGGCCTTCTGGGACGCTTTGACACCTTTGCCGTATCGCTTACGCTTGCGTTTCGGTTCCTCTATATCCGGACAAGATCCCTGTGGCTTAGAAGCCGGACTCCCGTGCTCTTCGCAAGGGCCTTGGCAGCTGTGGTGTAGTCGGTAGTGGTGACGACAGCGGCCTGAGTCGCACGGTAATGGCTCAGCGCGGCATGGGCCTCCTGCACTGCCTTGATGCCGACGGATTTGGACCACTGCTTACACTGAATGACCAGTACCCGACCTTCCTTTGTGGCAATAACGTCGGCCCCAAAATCTCCGGATTTCCGGGTAAGACGGGTTTGCCAGCCATTATTGGCAAGAAGTGCGGCGCAAAATTGCTCGTACTGTTCCGGGGTCAACTGGAGAGCGTTGGTCGCGCCCGCCGCCAGAAGGGCGGCGCGCAACTTGTCGCGTTTCTGTTTCCCGAAAAACCACGCTATCGCAAGGGCGACGACCACAACGATCAGCCCGATGAAAGACCAGCGAACGACGGTGTCGGCAAAATTCGGGCCGCGCCGCGCCGCTTCGACGAAAAGCAAGCCGGCTATGACTGAGGCGAGGCTAGCGAGATCCGCTTTGCTTCTACGGCGACGTCGGCTACGAGACATGGCACCTACAAGTCATTTCTTGTGATTCGGAAGAAGATGCCAGAACCACGGCGACGCGTCCAGGGTTTTAGTAAGACTTCAGCGATTTTCAGTGTAAAGTAATACCGCTTAGGAACACGGTGGGGACGGTCGACCTACGGAGTTTGCGGGAGCCCGTTGTGAAACCGACGTCGACCCATTCGGTGAGCGTGGCGTGCGAGGCGGCTTTGCACATGAAGAGGAAATCAAGGCCTTCGGCGCACGCGGCCGAGTACAGCGCCTGATCCCTATAGAGGTCGCCGCCGAGGACTGTTAGCCCATGGGCGGTAGTGACGACCCTAGGCCGCGAGCAGCGCTTGGCGGCCGCTGTTTCGCAATCCTGCTTGTCGTAACCATCCTGAGAAACAATGGAGTCCGGCGTAAGAGGCAGGACGTCCCCGCGGCCAGGCGTCACCGACCAGCGTGACGATGGTGTGCTGGTCGTTTGTATCGCTGTTGCGGTGTGCAAATCTAGGTGCCCTGGACAATGGA
>JAJYPQ010000271.1 GCA_021795255.1 Pseudomonadota bacterium | reverse complement strand
GTTGCGCTGACCTCTGGTGGCCGTCTAGCAAGCGTCGCCGGCGGGCCCTTAGGGGCCTTGCCATGTTGCCAGGGCCTTTCGCCTCGACCACGGTTCTCTGGCGGCCATGAGGGTCTTTTGGCGTAGCCCCGGTGCCCTCTCTGGCCTTAGCAAGCGCCCGCCAGAGGGCCGCGGTGCGGCCCTCATTCCTTGGAAGAGCGCTGCCTGCCTTATTGGCGCCCCGTATGGCCGTCCACACCGGGGGCTATGTGCGCCCTTGGTCGGATCATCCGACCGCGATCCCATTTAAGGCGGCGTAGAGACCAAAGCCTGCGGTGATCACGATGACCGTAAGCACAAAGGCGGCATACCGGCCTTGGAGCCGTAACGCCCCTGGGAGGGCGTGGCGCGCGAGAACATAGAGGAAGCCCAGCACGATGGGGAGCAGGATGGCGTTCATGACCTCCATGGCGACCCCCAAGGACACGAGGTTCACGTTTGACGCGACCAGGGCCCCGCCCAAGACCAGGAGCACCGTGTAAATCCCATAGAACCAAGGTGCTTCGCGCGGGTGGTGCTCGAGGGAATGCTTAAACCCCATCACCTCCCCGACCCCGCGCGCAGCCGTGAGCGACACGACAATGGTGGCCACGATGGCCGCACCGCTCATGCCGAGCGCGAATAAGAGGCGACCGGTCTTCTGACCGAGAAACGGGGTCAGCGCGTCGGCGATTTGCTGAACCGTGTTCAGCGGTGTGTGCGGGTTGCTGCGCCCTATGGTGGCCGCTGTGACCACCAATACCGCGGCCATGATTAGCTGAGTGACCACGGCGCCGATCGCGGTATCGATCCGGGCCATCTTGAGATGGGTGGGTCTTAGTTTTTTATCCACGACCGCGGATTGTTGGTAAAAGACCATCCACGGCATGATCACCGCGCCGACATTCGCGGCGGCAAGGTAAAGGTAGCCCGGGTCATGAAACGGAATTTGCAGGCTGTGTCGGAGAAGGTAGCCCAGGTTTTGGTGGGTGCGAAAGGCCACTACTAGGAACGCGAACTCGAAGGCCCCGACGGCCAGCGCCACACGCTCGACTCCGGCATAGGATGCGGTCCACACCATGGTGATAAGGCCGCTCACCAGGATCAGCATGGTGATCCACCGCGGGACTCCGAACAGCAGTCCTACGCCGGCCATACCGCTGAGTTCCGTCAAAAGCGCTCCCAGGCAGGACAGTGCCAATGTCGCTACCGAGAGCCAAGCCCAGCCGTAACCGAAGCGTTTGGCGATCAGCTGGCCATGGCCTTCACCGGTCACTATGCCAAGCCGAACCGTCAATTCTTGTACGATATAGAGGATGGGTATCAGAACGACCTGGAGCAGCAGGAGCTTGTAACCCCACTGGGCCCCGCTCTGGGCGGCTGTGATGACGCTTCCGGCATCGGTATCGGCCAACATCACGACAAGGCCTGGGCCCACAACGGCTAGGGCTGCGGCCCAAGGGCCGGACCATCTGTCCGAAAGGCGACGAGCACGAGACATGGAGCGGCCCTTCTTGAATAAGTGGTAACAATAATAAGATTGATTGTTATTTACTGCAAGGGATGGTTCCCTCAAGGCCCGGCCCGCTCGTGCCCCATTCTGGTGCCTATGCCCCGTTTTGTGACAGTCGGAGGTGCTACGATGGGCTTGTAGGGCCGCCCGAGCCTTGGCCCGGATCTTGCCTGGAGACAGCGTGGTGAATGACGCCGAACGCATCGTAGAGAACTTGAGTACCGCCGTTTTAGTGGTCGACGCGGGGCTGCGCGTGCTCGCCGTGAATCCGGCCGGGGAAATGCTGTTTGAATTGAGCGCAAAGCAGATGCTGGGCCAGCGTTTGCGGCGGATATGGCCGCAGACTGCAACGCTCGCCGCGGTGTTTGCAGAGACCTTGCGCGCCGCCCATTCGTTTACCCGCCGCGGTTTATCCCTCCCGCTTGCGGGACGAGAACTCATCGTTGATATGACCGTAACCGCGATCCTCCCGGACGGTGCGACCCATGTCGAGACCGCGGCACTCTTGCTCGAGCTAAATCAGGTCGATCGCTTGCGGCGTTTGGTTCAGGAAGAGGATCTCGTCGACCGCCATGATGCGCAGCGGGCCGTGGTTCGGGGTCTCGCTCACGAGATCAAAAATCCTCTGGGGGGGCTGCGGGGCGCGGCCCAATTATTGGAGCGCAAATTGTCCGAGAGCGAACGCGAGTACACACGAATCATCATCCGCGAGGCCGATCGCTTGCAGGGTCTGGTTGATCGGCTCACCGGTCCGAATCGCCCCTACCTCCAGACTCAGGTCAATATCCATCAAGTGTTCGAGCATGTCCGTTCGCTTATTCAAGCCGAGGTGGGACCTGGGCTCGTCTTTCAGCGGGATTATGACCCGAGCCTGCCCGAATTCGAGGGTGACCCGGATCAGCTTGTGCAGGCGGTCTTGAACCTTGTGCGCAACTCCGTGCAAGCCCCGAGTACGCGTATCTGTCTGCGGTCCCGCATCGAGCGGCAATTAACCATAGGCCAGCGCCGTCATCGTCTCGTGTTGCGCGCTGAGGTAGAAGACGACGGGCCCGGCGTGCCGATCAAGCTACGGGAGACCCTCTTTTATCCTATGGTGACAAGCCGCGCGGAAGGGACCGGTCTTGGGCTGTCCATTGCCCAGGACATCGCGCGCCGCCATGGGGGGCTCATCGAGTATGCAAGCCGCCCCGGGCGCACCGTTTTTACCTTATTTCTACCGTTGAGGCAGGGACATGACACGACCGGATAGCGTTTGGATAGTCGACGACGACGAGTCGATCCGCTGGGTACTGGAAAAGGCCTTTCAGCAGGCTGGCATGGTGCCCCGATGTTTTGCTAGCGCGACCGCCGTTTTAGACGAACTGCGCATACAGACGCCCGATGTCGTGATCACGGATATTCGCATGAGCGGTCTCTCCGGGCTCAAGCTTCTTGAAAACATTGGTCACACCATTCCCTCGCTACCGGTCATCGTCATGACCGCGCACTCTGATCTCGACAGCGCCGTGGCGGCCTACCAAGGGGGCGCGTTCGAGTATTTACCAAAGCCGTTTGACGTCGACCATGCGGTGGGCTTGGCGCGCTATGCCATAGAGCATAGACGCCAAGGGCAGGTATCGGACACCGAAGGCCCCGAGCAAGCGCCGGAAATCCTAGGGGCGGCCCCGGCCATGCAAGAGGTCTTCCGGGCCATAGGACGTCTCGCCGGCTCCCATATAACGGTGTTGATCAACGGCGAATCGGGGACCGGCAAGGAACTCGTGGCACGAGCCCTCCATAACCATAGTCCTCGTGCTCGCAACGCCTTTATCGCCCTCAATATCGCCGCCATTCCCGCCGGGCTCCTGGAGTCTGAGCTCTTTGGGCACGAACGCGGCGCGTTTACCGGGGCCTTGACGCAACGGCGCGGGCGCTTTGAGCAGGCCGATGGCGGCACCCTCTTCCTAGACGAAATCGGTGATATGCCGCCCGACCTTCAGACCCGTCTATTGCGGGTGTTGTCCGATGGCCAGTTTTACCGCGTGGGTGGTTGCGAAAAGATCGTCACCAACGTGCGCGTGATCGCGGCCACCCATCAGAATCTTGAGCAGCGGGTGGCCGACGGCCTCTTTCGGGAAGATCTTTTCCATCGCTTGAACGTGATTCGCATCCAGGTCCCGCCACTACGCGATCGCCGCCAAGACATCCCGATGCTTGTCCGTCATTTTTTAGCGACCGCCGCCGCCGAACTGAAGGTCGAGCCCAAACGATTAGCGCCCGAGGCCGAGCAATATCTCTGTAAGTTGCCCTGGCCTGGGAATGTGCGACAGCTCGAGAATACCTGCCGTTGGCTGACGGTGATGGCCCCGGGGCGCACGATTCGGGTCGCCGATCTTGCCGCGGAATTGAAGGAAGCGGGTCCGGCACAGTCGGGGGGCGACTGGCTGTCTGGTTTGAGAAGCGTAGTCGAACAGCGCCTGGCGCTCGGCGAGAACGCGGTTTATGCCGCTCTCAGCCTGGAGTTCGAGCGGACCTTGATCGAGGCCGCCTTACGGCATACCGGCGGCCGCAAGCAAGATGCGGCCAAGCGGCTGGGGCTTGGGCGTAACACGCTCACGCGTAAGCTTAAGGACCTGAACCGTTAGTTTTAGCCGGCGTATGGCGGCGCGCGAGTCGCACAAAAATGTGGCTGGCGCGCCGTGCTAGCGCGCTTAAGCCCTCGACCGCGCCGGTTACACTGGGCGCGCAGGGTTGTTTAAGGGTGACGGTCTTTATGGCGAGGAGTCGACCGGTCGTGACCTCATAGAGTCGGCCCTGGATCGCCAACCGCACAAAGGCCTTATCGGGGGCCGAGAAGTCTTGGTCGAAGCGCGATAGGACCAATACCAGCCGCTCGATATCGGGCTGCGGCCCGGCGCTTACGATGGCCCCCAGTCCGAGACGCGCCCGGAGGCGGGCCTTGAGGAGGGTCGCGGGCGGCGCGATCCAGCGATTGTCCGCATAGGCGTAGACGGCCGTGGGGTCCCGGTACAAGAGCCGGTAATGAATACTCGTCCCCGCGAGCCAAGAGAGGCTCTTCACGTGCACCAGTATGGGTACTTCCGGCTTGCTAGAGGTCCGTGTTCGGATCGGGCCAAAGTCGTGGTCGACCAGCAATTCGGGGCCCCGTGACGGGAATAGGCTGCAGCCCCCGAGGACGATCAGAGACAGTCCTGTGATGAAAACCCCAATCGATTTAGGCATGTCAGCGTGACTCCTGATATCCGGGCTCGCCAGGACCGGGGGCCATCGGTCGGGCCCCCAGAAGGAGCTCGCGAGGATGGTGGCGCAATGAGCGACTCAGTTTTTGAACGTCGTCCGAGGCCGCCGTCAGATGGGCGATGGCGCGGTTGATCCGAGGCAGGGTGCGGGTGAGGATGATGGTACTCGCTCCTTGCGCGGTATTGCTGAGCGCTTGGAGGTGGCGCCCGAGGTTTCGCATCTGGCCCGTTAATTGGTCGATGTGAGCCAGGGTCAGGTCGGCGCGTTTCTCGACCTTGGGTAGCCCCGCTACGGCATCGTTCAGATGTTGACTCAACGTCGCCCACTTCCGGCTGGCCTGGGCGGCATTAGCTAAGATGGTTTGGAGATGCGCCCTATTGGTAGCGTTGAGGGTTTGATGGAGGGCGGCGCTCAACTTTGCCAATTGCTCCATGGCATGGCTACCGGCCTTGGTAAGGCGGCTTAGGAGCGAGGGACGCATCGGGATCTCCCCTGGATGGGCGCGCGAGGTCGCAAGCGGCGTCAAGTCGGCTGTGGTGTTGAGTTCCAATGCGGAGAGTCCGGTGACCCCCTGCAGTTTAAGTGAAGCGTAGGTACCGCGGGTCACGGGGATGCGTTTATCGACCGAAATGGCGATCCAAATCATCCGCGGGTTGTGCGGATCGACGCTGATGCGCCGCACGACACCCGCCGTTATGCCCCGGAAAAACACCGTAGACTCGGGCTTCAGGCCAAATACGCTGCCGTGTGTGATTACCACATAGGGCACGCGCGGTTCGTGGTCGCCGCCTATCCAGAAAGCGGCGGCGAGGATGGCGGCTGCAAAAGTCAGAACGAAAAGGCCGGCGCGCAAGGCGTAGGAGCGATTATTCATGAGCTTGGGCCCTAAAGACCCGCTGGCCGCGGGTACCGGTAAAAAGGTTTGTGACGAAGGGGTGGCGAACGTCCGCGACCTCGCTGGGTGTCCCCAGCGCTACGATCCTATGGTCGGCAAGAATGGCGAGTTGCGTGCACAGGTCGCGCATAAGGTCCAGGTCGTGGGTAATGACGACGGCCGTGAACCCCAGTTCCTTGTGTAGGCCTTGTAGGTGATCGACGAAGGCTTGGGCTGTGACCGGGTCGAGTCCCGACGTGGGCTCG
>JAJYPQ010000270.1 GCA_021795255.1 Pseudomonadota bacterium | reverse complement strand
GGCTCCGCCGCGAGCCACGCGAAAGCCGGTCATCACTTCATCGAATATAAGCAAGGCCCCATGCCGGTCGCAGAAATCCCGCAAACCCTCATGAAAGCCCGGAATCGGCAGGACACAGTTCATGTTGCCGGCGACGGGCTCGACGATAATAGCGGCGATGTCCTCGCCATGCTGCGTAAAGAGGGCCGCCACCGAATCGAGGTCATTAAAGTGGGCAACCAAAGTGTGTGCGGCCAAGGCCGCAGGGACCCCGGGCGAGGTAGGAACGCCGAGCGTTAAGGCGCCCGATCCCGCCTTAACCAGCAGGGAGTCGGGGTGGCCATGATAGCCGCCCTCGAATTTTACGATCTTATCGCGGCCCGTAACGGCCCGGGCCAAGCGGATCGCCGTCATCGTGGCCTCGGTCCCGGAGCTCACAAACCGGAGCTTTTCCAAAGCCGGCATCGCCGCTTCGATCTCGCTGGCCAATGCGGTTTCAAGCTCCGTTGGGGCCCCAAAAGCCAGTCCTCGCGCCGCCGCCTCGCTCACCGCGCGCACAACGTCCGGATCGGCGTGCCCCAATATCAAGGGACCCCAGGCCCCGACAAAATCAATATACCGGCGGCCATCCAGGTCCCAGAGATAAGCGCCCTGGCCCCGCTCCATAAAGATCGGTTCGCCTCCCACCCCTTTGAAGGCACGCACGGGGGAATTCACACCCCCACAGATGCGCTGCTTGGCGCGCACAAAGGCTTCGTGACTCCGATTCATGGTGGCTCCTTAAAAAGATACTGATAGGCGCGGGCCGCGCCCGCGATGTCGTCCTGGCCAAAGACCCCATCGACCACGGCCACGGCCACGGCCCCGGCTGCGATCAGGGGGCCGGCGTTGTCCGGCAAGATGCCACCTATGGCGACAAGTGGCTTTCCCAAGGATCGGGCAGCGTCTAAGAGATCAGGGGTCGCGCGCACCGCCTGCGGCTTGGTGCGCGACGGGAAAAAGCTTCCGAAGGCAAGATAATCGGCGCCTTGCCAAGCGGCATCGCGGGCGCGGGCGAGGCTCGCATAACAAGACGCCCCGATGATCGCGTGCGGTCCGAGCGCGAACCGGGCCTCTGTGATGCTTTTATCCCCTTCGCCCAAGTGCACGCCATCGGCGCCGCTCGCGCGCGCGAGCTCGACATCGTCATTCACAATCACGGGGGCGCCGAAGGCATGGCCCAAAGATACCAACCGGCGGGCGGTCTCCAAGGATAGGTGCGGGCCCTTGCAGCGGAGCTGGAGCATGTTCGCGCCGCCACGCAAGGCCGCCTCCACGCGCGTCCAACCCTCTTCACGACAGCAGCCTGCGTCTGTCACCACGTAGAGGCCGCGGATCCTCAATCGAACGCGTCTCCCTCTTCGCGAGCCCAGAACAGGCGGTCGGGTATTTCCTGCCCCATCCCTAAACGCCAAGCCTTCTCGAGCGTCTTAAAAGTGTACTCCTGGGCCTGAACGATCGCGTTGACAGGCTCAAGACCTTGCGCCAAGACCGCCGCGCACGCCGAAGCGAGCGTGCATCCCGATCCGTGATACTCGCCGGGCAGGCGCTTACAACTGAACCGCTCCAGCAACTTCCGATGCCCATAGAGGAGATTGACCACAGCCGCGGTCGGCTCATGGGTACCGCTTATAAGCACATACCGAGATCCCAGCGACATTAGCCCTTGGGCACAGGCCTCAAGGGTGTCCGCCTCCGGCACCAACCGTCTGGCCTCCCGGCTGTTAGGGGTAATCAAAGTGGCCAGGGGGCAGAGAAGCGAACGAAAGCCGGGCTCTAACGGCTCGTCGCTCAGTTCATCGCCGCGGCCGGTGCTCAATACCGGATCCACGACTGCCGGAATGTTCGGGTAGTCGGCAATCACTTCGGCGATGGCGGCCAGATTACTAAGACTTCCCACCATGCCCACTTTGAATGCGGCGACCGGCATATCCTCAAGGATGGCCCGGGCTTGGGCCACCACCAGGGCCGCATCGATCGCCGTGAAGGCCTTGAGGCCGAAGGTATCCTGCACAGTGACCGCGGTCACGACTGGGGCCGGGTGGCAGCCCATGCTCACAAGCGCTCCGGCATCGGCCTGAAGGCCGGCTCCGCCGGTCGGATCATTGCCCGCAAACACTAATACGATAGGTGGATTCACAATCGCCTCTCTTCCTGAAGGGCGGCCCGGGCAAGACGCTCCAAGGCGCTGATAAGCAAGGGCTTGTCGTTAAGGCCGGGCACGACGTGGTACTCCCTCACCCCCGCTCTTGTAGCCAGCGCGGCATAAGTCATACCGAGCTCATAGAGCGTCTCGATGTGATCCGACACAAAGGCGATCGGGTAAACCAGTATCTGGCTCACCCCGGCGCGTCCCTGGTCCCGGATCACATCGTCCACATAAGGCCTCAGCCATTCGCGCGGCCCTACTCGGCTTTGATAACACAACGTGACCTGCGGCCAGCCCAGCCGTTTCTTCACGTGTTCGGCGGTCGCCTCAATTTCGCGCTGATAGGGGTCGCCTCGCTCGATCAACATCTTTGGCACCCCGTGCGCCGACAGGAGCAGGCTAATCCGGGCGGGGTCGGGCTCTGAAAAACGCTCCACCATTGCCTGGATGTCCGCGACAATACCGCGTAAGTAATCCTCCTCCTCATACCATGAGCCGATACATCGGACATCAGGACGGTAATGGAGGCGGCGACATTGGCGGGTGAATTCGTTACGCGCCGATGCGCTGGTGGTCAAAGAGTACTGCGGGAACAGCGGCAACAGGACAACCCGCTCGAAGCCGCCCGCCTTGAGAGCGGCGACGACCTCGGCTGTAAAAGGGTGCCAGTAACGCATACATACAAAGACCCGCACCTTCAAATCCGACAATGCCCGCTCCAAAGCCCGCGCTTGATCTTGGGTATTAGCCCCGATCGGAGACGCACCGCCAAGCGCTGCGTATCCGCGACTCGCCTCCACGCGCCGGCGACGGGCCACCGCATACGCGAACGCCCGCTGGGTTATGGCTGCAAGCGGCAACTGAAAGATATCGGGATCGGAAAAGAGGTTGCGTAAGAACGGTTCTACGGCCGCGAGGCAGTCTGGCCCCCCGAGGTTGCACAGAACAATGGCAGTGCGGGTCGTCATGCGTCCGATTGTACTGCTTGCGGCCGCGTTTCACGAGAAGCGAAATCATGGCAAGATAACGGCTATGAACTCAAACCCCCCGAAAGTCTATATGTGCGTCATTTGCGGTTTCCTTTATGAAGAAGAAAAAGGTCTTCCAGAGCATGGGCTTGCCCCCGGCACGCGCTGGGAGGACGTACCTGAAAACTGGACCTGCCCCGATTGCGGGGCCACCAAAGATGAGTTCGAGATGATCGAGATTTAGCCTTGCCCCCGTACGCGCTGGTCCGGAGCCGCAGGCGGCGCACCCTGTGCCTACAAATCAGTCCAGCCGGGGATGTGCGCCTGCTCGTGCCGACATCGACCAGTCAGCGCGACATCGATGCCTTCCTCGATGCGAAGGCCGATTGGATTAAGCGAACCTTAAGCCGGCTCGATCAAGCGCCCAAGGCCCCGCCGTTTGCGACCGGCCTGCCTTTGACTTATCTCGACTTGGTACTCCATCTTCAGGTTGACTACCGGCCGGGCGCCGCTACCGTCAAACGCGACGGCCTGACCCTAGCTGTGGTTGCGGCGAACGAAGACCGGGCGCGTGCGGCGCTTGAGGCCTGGTACCGCGAAGCGGCGCGCCATCAGGGCGTTGCCCGAATTATTCATTTTGCTCCGCTCGTCGGACGGGCCCCGCAGCACATCCGCATTGCCGGCCAAAAAACCCGTTGGGGCAGCTGTTCGGCACGCGGCACCATAAGTCTCAACTGGCGCCTTATGCTGGTCCCCGCACCGCTTTTCGACTACGTCGTGGCGCATGAACTCTGTCACCTGATCCACGCCCATCACGGGCCTCGATTTTGGCGCGAACTCGAGCGAATCATGCCCGATTACGAACAACGCCGTAAGGAGCTTCATAAGCGGGGCGCGCAGCCCAGCTTTTAGCAGCGCATTGGGGCCCGCAAGGCCAAACTCGACACAGACCGCCGTGTTGCTACGCCTGAATGGCCCGTGTACCTTAAGGGCCCGGTTGGGCGGGACCAGGCAAGGCCTTGCACGCCAGGTGCCCGGCCGAGGTAAGACACAGGGGCGAAGCAAGGCGTTCTTTCGGCCCGATCGATAGACCGGAGGCCCAGTATCGCACACTCACAAGGGGCCGCGCGCCGGGGCCCACCGAAGCGATCAAGGGCGGCACAGCGAGTACACCATGAGTAACCAAAGAGTTTGCGACGATGCCGTTCAATCCCCGCAAGAAGAAATCGTAAACAGCGCCTTGCACGGACTTGGTCTTCTGTTGGCCGTAGCGGGTGCATTCGCATTGGTTACCGAGGCGGCTTATCACGGCCGAGCCTTGCCGCTTTTTTGCGCCGCCGTTTTTGCCGTGAGTATGGTTATTTTGTATGGAACGTCGACCCTTTATCATATCCTTGGCCACGGCCCCACCAAAGACCGCTTTCAGCGTCTGGATCGAACCGCGATCACCTTTCTCATAGCGGGGACCTATACCCCTGTGGCCTTGCTCATGGTGCGCGGTTCGCTCGGGCTGTTCCTATGCCTCTGTGAGTGGCTGCTGGTAGCGGTCGCCGTGGGACTCATGGTGCGCGATCCCCTAGACTACCCACGCCGCTCGGCCTGGCTATACCAGGGGATGGGATGGCTTACGGCTTTAGGGGCTAGGCCGCTATTTCAACATACGGCAACATCCGTCCTGGTCGCGCTCGCCTTGGGTGGTGCATGGTACGTTGTCGGCGTGCTATTTTTAGTCCATGACCGCGTCAAGTATTTTCATGCGATCTCCCATATTTGCGCATTGCTCGGAACCGCCTTTCAGTTCTGGGCCATAAACCAGTATCTAGGATAGTTTCCCATCGGGCCGCTACAAGCGCGACCTTAGGTGACAAGCAAGGACCGCTGCCTTGGCTTGGTTGAGTAGGCGGGGCCAGTACTATCATCCGCATACGCGCGAGAAACGTGATAACAGAACACCGCTCTTTGGAGAAAGCCATGCAAGAGTGTTGCGACGTCCTTGTCATAGGGGGGGGTCCGGGCGGCTCTACCGTCGCCGCCCTTCTTGCCGAACGCGGCTATCGAGTCGTGTTGACCGAGAAGAACCGCCACCCGAGGTTTCATATCGGTGAATCTCTGCTGCCGGCCAACCTTCCGTTATTCGAGAAACTTGGGGTCGGTGAGGCCATTAAATCCATTGGTATGGAAAAGTGGGGCGCGGAATTTGTGTCTCCTTGGCATCAGGATAGTTGCCAAACCTTTCAGTTCGCCGACGCCTGGAATAAGACCATGCCGTACACTTATCAGGTGCGGCGTTCAGAGTTTGACGAGATCTTGTTCCGTAACGCGGCAGCCAAGGGCGCGGTAACGCTGGAGGGGTGTCGGGTCCGTGACGTAAACTTTGGGCCGAATGAGGAAGGCGCTCTCGTACAGGCGGAGCAGGCTTGCGGACAACGGGAGTTTCGAGCGCGTTTTGTGGTCGACGCGTCAGGACGCGACACGTTTTTAGGGAACCGCATGCGCAGCAAAAGGCGCGACAAGCGCCATAACACCGCGGCGCTTTACGCGCACTTTCGAGGGGCTTTACGCAACGAAGGGCAAGCCGAGGGAAATATTTCGATATACTGGTTCGATCACGGTTGGTTTTGGGTGATTCCTCTCACGGGCGGGATCACGAGCGTCGGGGCCGTCGTATGGCCTTATTACATGAAGACCCGGACAAAATCGGTAGAGGTGTTCTTCCAGGACACGATCGCCCAGTGTCCGGCGCTGGCAAGTCGGCTCGCGCATGCCGAACGAGTATCGGAAGATC
>JAJYPQ010000269.1 GCA_021795255.1 Pseudomonadota bacterium | reverse complement strand
GTATGCAACAGCTAACTCTTTGTTTTTATTGGTGCCGGGAGAGGGGGTCGAACCCACACGGTATCTCTACCACCGGATTTTGAGTCCGGCGCGTCTGCCAGTTCCGCCATCCCGGCGCACGCGCAGTATAGCCGGTTTTATTCTGCAAACAACACCGCGAGCTTCTGTATAATCCGGTCCCCTATGATTCCTGCCGCCTTCGACTACGATCTGCCGCCCGAACTCATCGCCCAGACTCCGGTCACACCGCGCTCGGCAAGTCGTCTTATGGTGGTTAACCGAACCACTCAGGTGCTTTCTGATCGGATGTTTGTTGATCTCATGGAGTTTCTGCGGCCATGCGATATTTTGGTCTTTAACGATACGCGCGTGATCCCCGCCCGGCTCTACGGCACGCGTCCTACGGGTGGGCGGGTCGAACTCTTGCTTGAGCGTTTTCTGGAAGGGCCTCGGGCCCATGTCGCCTTGCGTGCCAGTAAAGCGCCGCGCGTCGGTGAGACCCTTACGCTCGAGGGCGGCTTGCGGGCCACTGTCGGAGAACGTCAGGGGGAACTCACCGAAGTGTGTTTTAGTGCCCCAAACGGCGAGGATCCGCGGGAACTCATCGAGCGGGTAGGGCATATGCCCTTACCCCCCTATATTACGCGCCAAGACACAGACGCCGACCGCAGTCGCTACCAGACGATCTATGCCCGCACGCCCGGTGCAGTCGCGGCCCCAACCGCGGGGCTGCACTTCGATGAGGGTCTCATGAGCGCCTTGGCGGCAGGCGGAATCGCGCGCGCCTTCATTACCTTGCATGTCGGCGCCGGGACCTTTCGGCCGTTGCGACCGGAAAACTTGGCGAGCGGCCGTCTGCACCCCGAGCGGGTCGTAGTCGATGCGGCCTGTGTCGAGGCCATCACCGCCGCGCGAGCGCGTGGGGGGCGGGTCATTGCGGTCGGAACCACATCCGCCCGCGCCCTAGAATCGGCCGCTCGTGGCGGGACGCTTGCGCCCTTTGTCGGCGACACCGATCTCTTTATTCGCCCGGGTTTTGAGTTTCGGATTACCGAAGGGCTTATAACCAACTTTCATTTGCCGCGGTCAACCCTTCTCATGCTGGTATCCGCGCTGGCGGGGACCGAACTTGTGATGACGGCTTATCGACGCGCCGTGGACAAGCGCTATCGGTTTTTCAGCTACGGGGACGCCATGCTGCTCTTGTGATTAGGGCGGGGCCGATTCCCTCCGCCGAAAGTCCGAGGGGCTTTAGGCGGATGGCCTAGGCGCCGAGGCCGGTTGAAGCTGTGGTTCCTGTCAGGACGGCCAACTTGTCAAACACCATACTTGTTATCGACGCGCGCGTCGACTCCGACCTCGCATGCGTCGCGCGCTGCGGTGAACGCTTGGGTTTGGCGCTTCGCCGGTATCGAGGCTTGCCGGGGGCCTTGCGATTTCTGACGAAGACCATAAACGCACCCACACAGCGTCCGTCCGCCGTGGTGCTCGATGCCGCGGCCGACGATCCCTTAGAAATCGCCGAGCGCGTCTATGGCGCCAATCCTCTCATCCCCATCCTGTTTGTGACAGAAGAAGGGATAGGTCTTCAAGTCACGCGCCGCCTCCATGATAGCGTTGCCCTTCGCAGTGCGCGTTGGATCGTGAGCCCGCCGCAAGAGGATCGCCTATGCGAGGCCTTGGCGCATGCCATAGAGGCGCATCAGGCGGTCTCCCGTTCGTCCGAGCCGGAATCCCCGCCGGATATACACCTAGGGCAACGACCGGCCTTCATCGGGACCGAGGTGCTCCCGCAAATGGTTTGGTCGGCACGGGCCGACGGGGTCATCGATCACTATAACCGGAGGTGGGGTCTTTTCGCCGGGGTGTCGCAAGCCGAGTTGCTCCGCGTCGGTTGGCAGAGCCTTACGCATCCCGAGGATCGAGCGGCGGCTCAAAGCTCTTGGGAACAGGCCTTGCGCGACGGCCAATCGTTCGACGTCGAAGTCCGGTTGCGAACCCAGACCGGGGAGTGGCAGTGGCATCGTCTACAGGCCGAGCCGCAGTATATAGGGGCAGCCCTGAATCGCTGGTTTGGGACCTGCGTACCGATTTATGAGCGCCGGGGAAGAGGGGAGTCGGGGCAGTTTTTGAGCGAGGTGGCGCGGCGCGTAACCGAAAGCCTGGATTACGAATCCACGCTTACGAACTTGGCCGAGGTGGTCGTGCCGGCGTTCGCCGATTGGTGCACAGTCGATGTCGTGCAACCCGATGGCCGACTCGAAAGGCGGGGGGCCGCCCACACCATCCCCGGCCTGGCACGACGCATCGCGGCCTTGCGTTGGGACACCGAGATAAGGCAGATGACCGCAGCGGAGGTGGCGCGGACCGGCGAGATGCAGCTTTTGCCGCAGATCGATCAAGCGCTGATCGATGCCACCGTGCAGGATGCGGCAGACCGTGAGTTTCTCGCCTCCTTGAATTTGCGCTCGCTTCTGCGTCTCCCCTTGCGCGTGAGCGGGCGCACGGTCGGCGTGATCAGTTTCGTGCTTCTGGGCTCCGGTTCGCGTCGCTATACCGAGGCCGATGTGCCCTTGGCCAAGGAAATCGCCCAGCAAGGCGCGATCGCAGTCGAGAACGCCCGCCTCTATCGGGCGGCCCGCGAAGAACTCGAGGAGCGCAAGCGGGCCGAGGAGGCTTTGGCGATAAGCGAGGCCCGGTATCGATCCTTGATGGAGGCGACCGCCCAGATCGTGTGGGTACTCGATGCGCAAGGACGAGCGATAGACGATATGGGGCATTGGCGCGCCTTTACCGGACAGTCGGTGGCCGATGTCGCCGGGTGGGGTTGGCTTGATGCCGTGAGGGCGACCGAGAAGGACGCCTTGCGCCGCACCTTTTTGGCGGCCGTAGCCGACCCGAGGCCGATTACGGCCGAGGTCGACCTTGTGTTTCATAGCGGTGGCCACAGGCGTGTGGTGATGCGTCTTTTGCCGCTTTTCGACAGCGGGCGCCGGTGTCGCGAATGGATCGCTGCGGCCACCGACATTACCCGCGAACGGACCGCGAGCGAGCTTCTCGAGCGCGAGAAGGAGCGGCTCGCCGTGACCCTCAATAGCCTAGGGGAAGGGGTCGTTACGACCGACATCAACGGATGTGTGGTACTTTTCAACCGGGTCGCGCACATGCTCACGGGCTGGCCCCAAGAAGAGGCCTTGGGGCGGTCCCTTAACGCCGTGTTCTGCGTCAGCGATACCCGTTCCCGGGTACCGCTGACCGACCCCGCGGCCCGGGTCTTGCGGACCGGGGAATTGCTGGGGCCTGGTGACCGGGCGATCTTGCGCGCTCGCGACGGCACCGAGCGGGTCGTGGCCTATACCGCAGCCCCGGTGCGCGACCGCGCGAGCCGGATCGCGGGGGCTGTGATCGTGTTTCGCGACATCTCTTCCCAGCAGAAGCTCGAAGAGGACTTTCTGAAGGCCCAAAAGCTCGAGTCTGTGGGGGTGCTGGCAGGCGGCATAGCGCACGACTTCAACAACATCCTGACGGCGGTCATCGGCAATATCGCGCTCGCCAAGATGCATACGAGCGCCCATGACCGGGTGGCGCACGCCCTGAGCGAGGCCGAGAAGGCGGCCTGGCGGGCGCGCGGCCTCACGCAGCAGCTTCTGACCTTCGCCAAGGGGGGAGCCCCGGTCAAAAAGCCCGGTTCGCTCGCCGATTTGTTACGCGAGGCGGTGCCGTTTGCCCTCGCCGGCTCAAACGTGAAGTGCACCCTCTCGATCGACGACGATCTCTGGACGCTGGCCTTCGATCCGGGACAACTGAGTCAGGCGATCAATAATCTCGTGATTAACGCAACGCAAGCCATGCCAAGCGGCGGGCTCATCCACATTCGCGCCGAAAACGCCGAGTTGCACGACCAGGAATCCATATCTTTGCCGCCAGGACGCTATGTGCAGCTCGTGATCTCGGACGAGGGCGTGGGCATAGCGAGGGGTCATATCGACAAGATCTTCGATCCCTATTTTACGACCAAGGAGGGGCGCACGGGGCTTGGGCTTGCGACCACCTACTCCATTATCCGTCGCCACGAGGGCGTGATTCGGGTCCAATCCGAGGAGGGGCGCGGCACACGTTTTGATATCTTTTTGCCGGCCCAAGGGACACCGGCGGCCAGACCGGCTCTGGAAAAGGGCCGGGAGCAGGCTGGGCGGGTGCTGGTCATGGACGACGAACCGAGCTTGCTGCAGGTCGTGACGGCCTTGCTCCGCCACCTCGGTTATCAGGTGGAGGCGGCTCGCGACGGGTCCGAGGCGATCGCCCGCTATGAGGAGGCAAGAAAGCAGAACAGCCCCTTTACCGCGGTCATCCTGGATCTGACCGTGCCGGCCGGCATGGGCGGCGAGGAGTGCTTAAAACGCCTGCAAGAGATTGATCCCGACGTTCGCGCCATCGTCTCGAGCGGTTACTACAACGACCCGATCGTATCGGATTATCGGCGTTTCGGTTTTAGCGGCGCGATCACCAAACCCTATCAGTTGCATGATCTGAGTGATGCGATCCAACGCGTCTTTAGTGGTAAATGACGAGCGTTTGCGTTAGCGTAGGCCCATGCTTTCCACTCCCTTTTTTGAAGTAGGCCGCGATGGGCGGGCCCGCCGCGGCCGTTTGTCGTTGGCGCATGGGTCCGTAGAGACTCCGGCCTTCATGCCGGTTGGGACCTATGGCGCGGTCAAGGGGATGAGCCCAGACGAGATCGCCGGGACCGGCGCGCGCATCGTGCTTGGGAATACCTTCCATCTTATGGAAAGGCCTGGTCTTGCGGTGATAGCAGACCACGGCGGTCTGCATCGCTTCATGGATTGGCCGGGACCGATTCTGACGGATTCGGGAGGATTTCAGGTATTCAGTTTGGCGGCGTTGCGCAAAGTGAGCGAGGCGGGGGTGAGCTTCCGGTCGCCGCGTGACGGGAGGCCCTTAACGCTGACGCCGGAAAGCGCCATGGAGGCGCAGACGGTTTTGCAGTCGGATATCGCCATGGTCTTTGACGAATGCACCCCGTATCCGGCGAGCTTCGAGCAGGCGCGGGAGAGCATGGAGCTTTCGACGCGGTGGGCCGAGCGCAGTCGCGCCGCCTATAAGGGCCCCGGCGCGCTTTTCGGCATCGTCCAGGGGGGGCTTTATGAGGCCTTGCGCGAGATCTCGGCGGCCGACCTCACGGCGCTTGATTTCGATGGCTATGCCCTGGGCGGGCTCTCGGTCGGCGAGCCCAAAAGCGAGATGTATCGCTTGATCGCGCGGTGCGCGCCGCTTTTGCCCCCGGAAAAGCCCCGCTATCTCATGGGTGTCGGGACCCCTGAAGACCTGGTGACGGCGGTGAGCGCCGGAATCGACCTCTTCGATTGCGTGTTGCCGACCCGCAATGCGCGCAATGGCTGGCTTTTCACCCGCACAGGTGTCGTCAAGATCCGCCACAGCGGTTATGCTCGGGACTTGGGTCCGGTGGATCCTACGTGTTCGTGCTACACCTGCCGCCACACGAGCCGCGCCTATCTCCATCATCTACAGCGCTGCGGGGAGATGCTCGGGGCCAGGCTTGCGACGCTGCACAACCTGACCTATTACGGAGACCTGATGCGCGGACTGCGCGAGGCGATTGCGGTCAAGAAGCTGGAGGAATTTGTCGATTCGTTCTATCGTACGCGCCATAAGCGGCCGCCACGCGCCTTGGGGGATCTCCCGGAAGACGAGGCGCCGACCACGATCACAGATATGAAAAGAGGGATTTCATGATGCCTATCATTGCCAACGCTTGGGCCGCGACCCCGGCCTCGCCGGTCGTAGCGAACCAGGGTGCTGGATTCATCCAGTTTTTGCCGCTTATCTTGTTCGGGGTCGCGATCTACTTCTTGATGATGCGCCCGCAAGCCAAACGCGCCCG
>JAJYPQ010000268.1 GCA_021795255.1 Pseudomonadota bacterium | reverse complement strand
CCACTGGTTTTTCCGTCCTGTCACCGGGTCGACGCCAATGGGGCGCTTGCGTCGGCTCAAGTAACCGCTCCCCTCCAATTCGCGCGCAATGCGCAGCCATCGCTCTTTGCCTAACCCCATTTTGCGGCAGAGGACGGCGATCACGATTTGAAATCCGGCGTCCTGCGTGGATAACCAGGCCGCTACTGCCCGGGTGTCCAGGCTGAGGCGTGGATCCTCCAACAACGCACGCGGGACGATGCCATACCGACTGCCGGGCGGCATAGATACGGAAAGCACCCCGCCACTATGAGTGTCTTGGATGGTCGTCATGCCGCTATCCCCCAGCCGAAATCGCATTGCCGGGGGTCCACGAACCGCCGGCGCGGACGGCGGCTTGCTACACGGCGAGGCGCCTTGGGTGGCAACGGCACGCGGGGCGCCAACATCAAGATGGGTGTGGCAAGCCTTTTGGGCTTGCGGCCCGCCCTGGACAGCGGACGGCGCTTCACTTCTTCAGTCGGCAATGGGTCGTCCAGGTGGGCGTCTCGATCGGCACGCGTTAAGTGTGTGTCGGCCCACTCGCTTTGCCAGTCCTGAATTTGCCTTACCCTCCGACCGGAGAGCCCGACTTCTTTCCCGATTTTCACCGATTCACCCCGCCCATACTTTGCGCTGAGTGTCAGAACGTCGTGGTCAGGGAGGTCACTGGGGGCTAAGACGTGGATGGCGTTCCACTCATCGCAATCCAGGGCGCGCGCAGGACCGCCCGGGTATACCTTATCCGTCTGGAATATCGTTTCGATTTCCATGGCATCGACAGTGACCAGGTCCAAGCTCGGTCCTTGGGTGTGCGTCTCGCGGAAGTCACGATTGCTTTGATAGCGTGGGGATCGGCCAAAACTAAGAATAAAATTCGTGGCCGCCTGAACGCCGCCGGCGCGATCGATCCAGACGCGCTCCTCGGCGCGCGTGAGGCCAGCCCAGGGCAGGCCGCGGGCGCAATCGGGATCTGTGGTGGTCTGGGCGCGCATGGCTAGACCCCCTTCCCGGAACTACGGGGGCGGCCAACAGGATTAGGGTCCGTGATGGTGTCAAGCCAAGCCGCGAGATCCGCGATCGGGACGAGGCGGCGTCGACCGATCTTTACGGTTTTGACCGGAAAGACACCGAGCGTGATCTCGTTACGGACAGTTTTTCCACACCGGCCCGATGCGATGCCGGTTTCTTGGACGCTAAGGAAAAGTTTTCCGGGGAATTGTTTTAGCAGTAAGTCGAGGCTAGTTTGTGGTCGCTTCATGGGTCCAGACCTCTGGACCCCGCAATCGCGCTGCATGGTATACTCAAAAAGCCATTTTGCGCTCTTATCGGGGTTAGCTTGTGGCACCGGTCTGGGGGTGCTCGAACATCCCCAGACCACCATTTTCTGGATAATGGAGGGAATACAACATGCGTTCTATCCTTCACTATCCTTGGTCGAATTATGCCTTGAATTCCTAGTGATTCAAGGCTGATAGGGTTGTAAGTTCTTGTTTTGTATAGGATATGATGGTATGTGTATCCTATACACGCACTCGTAACTGGTTTTATTCTGACAAGGAAAATGCCTTGAATTCCTAGTAATTCAAGTCTGATCGGGTTGTAAGTGATGGTATGTGTATCCTATACACGCCCTTTAAATTATGTCCTGACAGACGGCATGAAAAGGCCGACAAACGGTTTCCTCTCGACAATATGTAGCCATCCGGATACACTCAGAACGTGATTGAGGTCCGCAAAACAGATGTTTATGTACGCTGGCTCAACACCCTGCGCGATGAACGGGCCCGGGCACGCGTTCTGGCGCGCGTTGAACGTCTGCTTACAGGCAATGCGGGTGATGCACGGCCCGTGGGCGGAGGTGTGTCGGAACTGCGTATTGATTATGGCCCCGGTTATCGGGTGTATTTCGTGCGTCGGGGTCAGGCGCTCGTCGTCCTGCTCGCCGGCGGCGACAAGGGATCGCAAAAAGCCGATATTCGCAGGGCCTTGATATTAGCGAGGAATCTTTCCTCTTAGCAAGACTTACGGCAGGAGATACCTTACTTATGCCCAAAACCAAAACCAGTCGTTACGATGTGGCAGAACACCTGCGCACCCCAAAAGAGATGGCAGCATACCTGGAGGCCTGCCTGGAAGAGGCGGATGGTGATGCGGGTTTTATTGCCAAGGCACTGGGCGACATCGCCCGCGCAAAAGGGATGAGCCAAGTCGCGCGGGACGCGGGACTTTCCCGGGAAAGCCTGTACAAGGCGCTCTCTGGGGACCGCAGCCCGGATTTCAGCACAATCCTGAAGGTCGTCAACGCTCTGGGTATTTCGCTGCATGCGCATGCCTGAGTTCATACCTATCGCGGAGACGACAGCCGACCCAGCCTCTGAGCTATCGACGCAAGAGGGTGCGCATCGCGGCCAGCGCCGCCTTACCAAATCTGTGTCCACCTCTTGTCCACCTGCGCACAAAAACAGAGGGGTAGTGAGGGATATGGAGGGATCATGTTTATATGGAGTTTCAAGTGGTTACGTCGTAAATGATTGACGCTTATAAACGTTTTTTGAGACTCAAAATCCGGTGGTAGAGATACCGTGTGGGTTCGACCCCCTCTCCCGGCACCAATAAAATCAACGACTTACGCACATTCCCTTCCCTTCCCTTAGCTCGCTTTCAATCTTGCCTTTTGCGACAATGCCGCGACAATCCGTGAGGTATGCACCCCTCACTAACACGCGGAGGTGTCGCATGGCGACGTTCGTGCAACGGAGGGGGCCCAACGGCAAGCGGGTCTGGCAGGCGCTCGTGAGGCGCCGGGGATACCCTCAGCAAACCCGCACCTTTGACAGTAAGGGGAAGGCCGAGACCTGGGCGGGCGGTATCGAGTCGGCGATGGGCCAGGGCACCTTCGTCTCCAGCGCTGAGGCCGAGGGTACAACCCTGGCGGAGGCCTTGGAGCGCTACCTCTATGAGATCACGCCAACCAAGAAACCGTCGACGCAATCGCGCGAAACGGTCCGCGCCCGGGTAATCGCCGGGCTCCCGCTCGCCCGTCGCTCCCTGGCGTCCATCAAGGGCTCGGACATCGCGACCTTCATCCGGGGGCGACAAGCCGAAGGCCTGGGCGCCAATACTATCCGCCTCGACCTCGCCCTGCTCTCCCACGTCTTCACTGTCGCAGGCTCCGCCTGGGGCATGGAATCCCTGGGGAACCCCGTCAAGCGGATCCGTGGCCAGCGTCCCAAGCTCCCAGGTGGCAGGACGAGACGTCTGGTCGATGACGAGCATCAGCGCCTCGTCGAGGCCGCCTCAAAAGACCAGGGAGGAATGATCGGCCCCCTCATCACTTGGGCTATCGAAACCGCCATGCGCCGCGGGGAGATCGCGGCCATGCGCTGGGAGCACCTAGACCGGAACGCACGGGTGCGCCTGATCCCGGAAACGAAG
This sequence comes from Pseudomonadota bacterium, assembly GCA_021795255.1. The sequence goes on along the minus strand of JAJYPQ010000268.1, from coordinate 2,499 downwards.
ACCGGGACGCCTCGGCGGGTGCCGCTCTCCACGGCGGCGTGGGAGTCCTGGATCAGCTCCCCCGGCGCCTGGACGGGCGCGTGTGGGCCATGCGCCCCGACTCGATTTCCCAGGCCTTCGAGAGGGTCTGTAAGGCGGCCGGTATCGAGGGCCTGACCTTCCATGATCTGCGGCATGAGGCGACCTCCAGGCTCTTTGAGAAGGGGTTGAACCCTATGGAGGTTGCCGCGATTACCGGCCACAAGACCCTGCAGATGCTGAACAGGTATACGCATCTGCGAGCTGAGGATTTGGTGGGGAGGTTGGGGTAAGTCCCTCGGCACAGCTCAGCACGGGCAGGCTTGCATTTTCAAATCAGGGTAGCTATCATTTTCCTTGCTGACCGTTCGACCCTACGCTATTTGGTCACGGCAGCCTACTACGGGCCCCGAAAGGGGCCTTACTTTATTTACCAAAAAATCCGAAAGGAGTTACTTAATGGACCGCTATGCTGTTCTAGTTGACGCTGGCTACTTTTTTGCGGCTAGCGCGCTTGCCATCAATAAGAAATCCACTTCCCGCCGCTACATCTCACTGGGATCACCAGCGGACTTTATCAAGGCACTCATTGAGAGGGCAGGCCAGCAGGCTTCAATGGCTGACGCAATGATGTCGTCTTCGCGGTTACTGCGGGTGTACTGGTATGACGCACTCCTGGGGCCGCGGCCATCCTTAGAACAGATGACGATAGCCCATCTTGCTGGAGTCAAAATACGGCTCGGATCGTTGAACAACGCTGGCGAGCAAAAAGGTGTCGATTCGCTAATCGTTACGGATTTGATTGATCTAGCGCGGAACCGGGCGGTATCTGATGCTGTCCTCGTTTCTGGGGATGAAGACCTGCGTGTTGCTGTACAGGTGGCGCAGACGTATGGAGTTCGGGTGCATGTCCTCGCGGTCGATGATCCAAAGAAAAACGTGAGTACAGCACTCCAGATGGAAGCTGATTCTGTTGAGACTTTGAACGAACAATGGCTTCAAAAGCATGTTGCAATCACGACCGCAGATGTTCGTTCGGTATCCACTCTAAGTGCCGCAGCACCTGTGTCTATGGTCGCCTCGGCGCCAAATAACAACGTCAGCCAAGCAGAGATGTCGTTAGATGTAGCGGTGCAGTGCGTGTGCAATGAGTTAGTGACGAAAACGGCGGGCAGCGAGGTCCAACAACTTAACAGCCATTTTGATTCGAACACCACAGTACCTCCGGAGTATGACGGTAAACTGATCGCTAAAACAGCGACGCTTATCGGACGGAAACTAATGGCGGAAGAGAAGCGCTTCGCCCGCGGGATATTCGTAAAGCATTTACGCGCCTTAAGGTAATGGGTCACGCGTGAACCGCCCCGGTTTTCGCGGAGGCTGTTGGGTTTAAGTCATACCGCCTCGGCGGCCTGACCGGCAAGTTGGCAGTAGTGGTTTGCCTGCCATGATTTGCGCCATAAGGCGCCCTCACGACTCTTTGAGAAGGGGTTGAACCCTATGGAGGTCGCCGCGCGATCACCGGCCATAAGACCCTGCGGATGTTGAACCCAGATTTTCCATTAGGCCCCTACGCCGAGGAAAACGTGGGCGTAAAACGGATCGGCAAAGAGAAGATCTTCGACCGATCCCAGAGGCCCTCCATCCACTCTCTTTGGCGCATGGCGATCGCGAGTTTCAGGATATCCTTACGGCCTTCGGTGGTGGTGTAGCCGGCCTTGGCAAAGAGTTTGTAGCGAAGGGTCTTCAGGGTGTGTTGGACATCTTTGCCGCCGCTTTGCAGGGCGCTCGCCCGCAGCACCGCCTGGCGAAAGAGGCTCATCAGGTTGTAAGCCAGAAGGGCGGCGTTGAGAGACGCTTCGGTGGCCCAGAAATCGTCCAAGCAAAAGCTATCGGCGGCGAAGTCGTACTTCAATTCCTTGATGCGGTTCTCACAGTCGGCACGGCCGCGATACAGGCGCCAGATCTCAACGGATGGGAGATCCAAATCGGTTACCAGGGCGGCAAATCGATATTGACCCCACCGCGGGTCATCCGCAAAAAGCGAGAGCATCTTGCCTTTCGCGTCCGCGCGGCGCGCGAGATGTTGCCTAATCCCCACGATGCGCCGCGGTCGAGACCAGCCCGGGGCCTGATAATCGATGCTGACGAGATCAATACCGTCGTCTAGCATCCACCAGCCTGAGGCCTCCACGAGGGCCCGTTGCAGGGGTTGGTTCAAACGCATGGCGATGATGTAATGGAGCTGTTTTTGCTCCAACTTCTGCAAAAAGGCCTGATCACTGAAACCGCTGTCGGCCCGTAGCAGCGCGACCCATTTGTCCCCCAGGTTCTCAAGGGTGTTATCGAGAAACGCCGAGGCGTTGTGGGCGGTGTGACTGTTACCCGGGCGCAACCAGCAATTGGCGATCATGCGCACATCCGAGATAAAGGCCATCAAGGGATGATGGGAGGCCCGTCCCCGCTTGCTGGGGCCATAGC
>JAJYPQ010000267.1 GCA_021795255.1 Pseudomonadota bacterium | reverse complement strand
TATTCGGGCCAAAAAAAAAGGGGCGGCTTCCTTGCCACTCCCTTGCAGTAAAGAAGCACCTCTCGGCATCCTTACCGATAACGTCCTTGTGCCTACGGGCCATCCTGGCCTCACGCTTCCTGCCCTCGACATCCTGTCGAAAATCCCTTTTCCGCTTACGCCATCCCAAGCCCGTGTACCATAGACCGAATATCCCCCCCACCCTATCCGCCAAAGGTCGGATAACGGCTGAGTACGCTAAAACACGCCTCGGTTCCTTGTGATCTCGCTGCTCACAAGCTCGGGAGAGGCGCCCAGCGCCTAGGACTTTTGATAAGTGAGCAGACACTACTATACGAAGAAGTCTTACCAGTCCCGCTGGCCGCGCCCAGCACCAAGGCGCCGGAACACCAGATGAGGCGGCTCCGATCGGGGCCGCGCCGTAGAGCATCGCCTCACGCTCAGACCGGATACCGGCCTCGTTCAAACCCCTCAAATCGCTCTATGCGACTGCGGATGCGTGCGATTGTCCGGGACCAGCAATTTATTGAGGGCATTCAGATAGGCCTTAGCCGAGGCCAACACGATATCGGTGTCCGCCCCATGGCCGTTGACGATACGACCATCGCGCTCCAAGCGCACGGTCACCTCGCCTTGAGCATCGGTGCCGCTGGTAATGGCATTCACGGCATAAAGCGATAAAGACGCCCCGCTGGCCACGACCGCCTCGATGGCCCGGAAGGCGGCGTCAACAGGACCACCCCCATGGGCCTCCGCGGCCTGCTCGCCGCCATCCCACAAAAGACGAATGCGCGCATAGGGCTTGGTACCTGTCCCCGACGCTACCTCAAGGCTTGTGAGCTTGACCGACTCCACCGCCAACAGCGCCCCTTCGCTTACCAAGGCCTGCAGGTCTTCGTCAAAAATCTCGTGCTTTTTGTCCGCCAACTCCTTAAAACGCTCGAACGCTTGATTCAAGGCCGCATCATCTTTCAAGGCGATGCCAATCTCCGCTAAACGCGCGCGAAAAGCGTTGCGTCCGGAGTGTTTGCCCAACACCATTCTATTGGCGGACCAACCGACATCCTCGGCGCGCATGATTTCGTAGGTCTCGCGGTTCTTGATGACGCCATCCTGATGAATACCGGCTTCGTGCGCGAAGGCGTTCGCCCCAACAATCGCCTTATTGGGCTGTACCGCAAACCCCGTGATCGTCGACACCAAGCGGCTAGCAGCCACGATATGGGCGGTTTGAATACCGGTATCGCAGGCAAAGACATCGCGCCTTGTGCGCACCGCCATCACAATCTCCTCAAGAGCGGCGTTCCCGGCTCGCTCGCCCAGACCATTGATCGTGCATTCCACTTGGCGCGCGCCCTGTAAAACCGCGGCCAGGGAATTAGCCACCGCAAGACCCAGGTCATTATGGCAGTGTACCGAGAAGATCGCCTGATCGGCGTTCGGAATGCGATTCATGAGAGAGGCCACAAGCTCTCCGAATTGCGCCGGCACGCTATAACCCACCGTGTCCGGAATATTGACCGTACGCGCGCCGGCTGCGATGACGGCCTCCATAACCCGACACAAGAAGTCCGGATCGGAGCGCCCGGCATCTTCCGCGGAAAATTCCACGTCGTCGGTGAATTTTCGAGCGTACTGCACCGCCTTGACCGCATTCGCCAATACGTCATCGGCGTCCATGCGCAGCTTGGCGCGCATATGGATAGGGGATGTGGCGATAAAGGTGTGAATACGAGCCGCCTTGGCCGGCTTCAAGGCCTCGGCGGCCCGATCGATGTCCTTCGTCAGGGCCCGGGCCAACCCACAGACCCGGCTCTCGGTTATCGCCTCAGCCACCGCCTTTACCGCCTTGAAATCATCGGGGCTTGCGATAGGAAAGCCGGCCTCTATGACGTCTACGCCTAAGCGCTCCAGGGCGCGGGCGATGCGCACCTTTTCTTCGCAGGTCATGGACGCCCCAGGGCTCTGCTCCCCATCACGCAAGGTGGTATCAAACACCAACAGTTGATCGGTCATTCCGCTCCCACTCACCTGATTTGCGAAGAAAACATGGATATTCTCTCTAGGAATCGCCGGACTCTAGCCAAAATCCCCAACAAAGTCTACGAACAAGGATAGCCGGTCTGTGTTCCCGTGGCGGCACAACGCGATCTAAAGAAAGACCCTATGGCCGACAGCCTTGGGACTTGCGAGCCTCTCCTCAAGAAACGCCCTAGCCCTTGACCCAATCCTGACGTTCATTCTAATGTTGAGTCCACTACAGGAGTCGGCTTGCCCCCAAACCCTAAGGCGGACCCGTCCCATGACCAGCCGTGAGACCCAGCACGTGTTGCGGATTTTTGAGGAACGACTACTCAACCGCGTCGAAGATGATTCTGAACCGAGATTGGCGACACTGCTCGCAGACGACTTCTACGAGGTGGGTCGCTCAGGCCGACTCTATGATCGCACCGAGGCCTTGGCTCAGATGGCTCGGGATACGAACCGGCGTTGGACCCTGACCGACTTTCAAATTCGTTTTCTGGCCCCGGACGTGGCGTTACTCGTCTATCTTCTGATGATGGTGGAGGATCAGGGAGACACCCCTGCCTCTTCGTGGCGCAGTTCGCTGTGGAAATCCCAGCACGGGCGCTGGCAGATCCATTTTCATCAAGCAACTCCGGCACCCGACCTCGAGAAATACGTCTCGCCTTTTCTGCCCTAGCGCCTACCATAACGAGCCCGAACCCGAGCGCACAAGTGCCGCACTCGGCCCAGGATTGGCTTCCTAAGGAGGCCCGTGGGGTCGCGAAGGACCGTCGGCCACATCATCTGCCCGGTGGCGCAGCACCGACCGTCGATAGCGGCGGATCAAAGAGTTAACGGGGCCCGACAGGGCATAACAAAAGAAGAGTCCGAACAAGACCCGGGCCGGATCAAGCGATATCAACACGAAAATCAGGACGATGGCGAGGACGGCAATAAAAGGCACGCGTCCTTTGAGATCGATATGCTTGAAGCTGTGGTAGCGAATGTTACTGACCATGGTAGCACCGATCAGTACTGTGATGACGAGCCCCACCACACGCAGCCAGAGGGCCGGCGGCCCATAACCCTGCATCACCCACACGAGGCCGGTGACGACTGCTGCGGCGGCCGGGCTTGGCAAGCCATGGAAGGATAATCTCCGGTCGGAGGTGGTTTCGATATTGAATCGCGCCAAACGCAGAGCGGCGGCCGCGGAATACACAAAAGCGGCAAGCCAACCCAATTTCCCAAGACCCGATAAGCCCCACTCGTAGACCACCAGAGCGGGCGCCAAACCGAAAGACACCATATCCGACAAGCTATCGTACTGGGCCCCAAAATCACTCTCGGTGTGCGTCCAGCGCGCCACCCGCCCGTCCAGCCCATCCATGACCATGGCAATGAACACGGCGACCGAGGCATGCCAGAACTGTCCCTTCATGGCCTGGACGATGGCGTAAAAGCCCGCAAACAAAGCCGCCGTCGTAAAGAGATTCGGCAAGATGTAGATGCCTTTACGCTTATCGTCCATTATCCTCTCCCTCAAAACCCCTATCGGGGTACCGCCGTGGCCAGGGCCCCGGGCTGCAGGCGCGCCAAAAGCTGCGATCCGGCCTTTACCTTGTCACCTAAACTGACCTCAGCATGGGATCCCAGAGGCAGGTACACATCGACCCGCGAGCCAAAGCGGATAAAGCCATAACGATTTCCGGAAACCACTGTCTCACCTTCGGCGACGTAACACAAAATACGCCGTGCGATAAGGCCGGCCACCTGTACTACGACGATATCGCTCCCATCCGCAGTCGTGATCCACAGGGCGTTGCGTTCGTTGTCTAAAGAGGCCTTATCAAGTGAGGCATTGAAGAATCGCCCTGGGCTATACCAGCGGCGGCGCACGCGACCGCCCACGGGCAGACGATTGGAGTGCACGTTAAAGACGTTCATAAAGATACTCACCTTGACCGCGCGACGGTTGAGGTAAGGATCTTCGGCGGGCCCTAGGGCAATAACCCGACCATCCGCCGGGCACAGCACCGTGTTCGTGCCACCGGCCAGCACCCGTCGTGGATCGCGAAAAAACTGCAGCACAAAGACTGCGGCCAACCAAACCGGCGCGGCTATAAGCCACCCAAGCCATACGGTCACGAAGACAGCGGCCAAGACCACGATTGCAATGTGACCCCAGCCTTCGCGTGCCAGAAGCGGCGCGCGCGCAGGCGTGCCGCTTCTCTGCTCTACTAAGGGCGTACTCAATTCTTTTCTTTATCCACGATTTTATTGGCCTTGATCCAGGGCATCATGGCCCGCAAGCGGCCGCCGACTTCTTCGATCGGGTGAGCCGCGGCCTTGGCCCGCAATTCCGGAAAGCGTTTCCCGCCGGTCTCGTTTTCGGCGACCCACTCGCGCGCGAAGGCGCCGGACTGGATCTCGCCCAGAATGCGCTTCATCTCAGCCTTTGTCGCCTCGTTCACGACCCTGGGACCGCGGGTGAGATCCCCGTATTCCGCAGTATTGGAGATCGAGTAACGCATATTGGCGATTCCACCTTCATACATAAGGTCCACAATCAACTTTAATTCATGCAAACACTCGAAATACGCCATCTCCGGCGCGTAACCCGCCTCCGTCAACGTTTCGAACCCTGCCTGAACCAAAGCCGTCACGCCGCCGCACAAAACCGCTTGCTCACCAAATAGATCGGTTTCGGTCTCTTCCTTGAAGCTCGTCGCAATGACACCAGCACGTGCGCCGCCAATCGCTGCGGCATACGAAAGCGCCAGCTTCTGGCCCTGGCCGGAAGCGTCCTGGCTCACGGCAATAAGGCAAGGGACCCCGCCCTTCTGGGTAAACGTGGAACGAACAAGGTGTCCTGGGCCCTTCGGGGCGATCATGATCACATCCATGTCGGGGCGCGGCTTGATGCGCCCGAAATGAATACTAAAGCCGTGCGCGAACGCCAAGGCCACGCCCTTCTTCAGGTGCGGTTCCATCTTCTGGTAGATTCCGGCCTGCAGCTCGTCGGGGGCGAGAATCATCACCACATCGGCGTCCTTGACCGCCTCCTCCACCGACTTCACGGAAAGACCAGCGCGCTCAGCCTTCACAGCCGAGGCAGATCCGGGCCGTAAGCCCACCACTACATTGACACCCGACTCCTTCAGATTGTTCGCGTGCGCATGTCCTTGCGACCCATATCCGATAATCGCGACCTTCTTTTTACGAATGAGTTCGATATCGGCATCTTTATCATAGAAGACTTGCATGCAATTTCCTCGCCCTAAGCTGATGGGTCGTTTGAGTTGAGACACGATGAATGGTCGTCCGGAACACAGGTGGTATTGCCGCGCGCAATGCCAATCACGCCGGAACGAACGACTTCCAAAATTCGACGCGGATGAATGACGGAAATAAAGGCATCAAGCTTACTCCCGTCGCCGGTCAATTCGATAGTATAAGCCTGCTCTGTCACGTCGATAATGCGGCCGCGAAAGATATCCGACAGACGTTTGATTTCGTCCCGCTCGCCACCTTTTGCGCACACCTTGATGAGCAACATTTCGCGCTCAATACGCTGGCTTTCGGTGAGATCAACGAGCTTAACGACGTCGACAAGCTTATTGAGCTGCTTGCGGATCTGATCGACCACATCCTCAGACCCGCTCGTCACGAGCGTCATGCGCGAAAGGCTCGGATCCTCGGTGGGTGCTACCGTGAGCGAAGTAATATTATAGCCCCGCGCAGAGAAAAGCCCAGCGACCCGCGACAAGGCACCGGCCTCGTTTTCCAATAAGATTGAGATAATGTGGCGCATCAGGCCAGTTCGCGATCTGTCGCCAGATGCATCTCGTGATGGCCGGCACCGGCCGCGATCATGGGATAGACGTTTTCCGTTTGATCGGTAATGAAATCAAGGAAGACCAGGCGATCGCGCTGACCCAAGGCCTCTTTCAAGGCGGCTTCCACATCGTGGGGCTTATCGATCCGCAGGC
>JAJYPQ010000266.1 GCA_021795255.1 Pseudomonadota bacterium | reverse complement strand
GTAAGTAGATCGGCCGCTTGCCGTGCCGGGTCTTGCTATCTACGAGCGCTTGCGCTGTGACCACCGTCGCATCGGCACGCATCAACATCAGCCGTTCACAAACCTCTATCAGTCGCGCATCCGAATCGTGCATGCGCGCATAGTCGTCCATACAAAAATAAATAGTGGCATCGGGTTGCAAGCTGTTGGCAAGCGCCACGGCCGCCGGGTTGGTGGCCACCAATACCACCTTGTGTTGCGCAAAACGCGTCAGCGCCGGCCGCAACTGACGTCCGATGAGCCATCCGTTGACCGACCGCACGGGCGGCAATCGGTGGTAAGGAATGGCGCGCGGATGCACGACCAACGGACCACCGCACTTGCCGCGCGGCGCGGGCCGCAACGACGCCAATCCTTTACGGACAACACGCACAATGTCGCGGCGCGACAGACGCGGACTGCGCTGGGCGATGCTGTTGATCCAGATCACGGGATGATTACGGACCAGGACCTCTATGATATGGGAAAGACTGCATGGATGGCGACCCCAATCGGGGCCCGCGGCCACGAACAGATAGCGGTGTGCCGCGCTCACTTTACCTTCTCCCATCGCACCGATAATCGTCCCGCCAGATAATAGTAAGACCCGGCGACCGCGGCCCAATTTAATACACAAAAAGCGTACGGAATGTTGAGCCATGGACGCTTCGAGTATCGCACGAACACCGCTGTCAGAGCGAGCCCGTAGAACAGGCCCTGGGCCCCAAACACGACCGCACGCAAGGGCCATGGCAGACCAAAGCTGCCTATGAGCATGAGCATGAGCGCGTAAGGAACCAGAAGTCGGAACACCTTGTGCGACCAGAACTGCCAGGCGATCGGGCTTTGCGGCAGCAAGAGCCGCCAATAGCGGGCTATGATCTGGTAGTTTCCGGCGAGCGTCCGGCGCTTGCGCACAAACTCGTGACGACTGCCCTGGGTGGCACGCTCAAAAGCAAATGCGCGCCGCTCGTAGCCGACCCGGTAGCCCTGTTTTATGACCTCGAGCGGGATCGCGAGATCATCCAGAATAGTGTCGGCCGGCAGCGGGCGAAACAACGATCGGCGAATGGCGTAAGCCGGTCCCGTCACCCCGACTACCGATCCCACGACCGCCTCCAGGGCGCGAATCATTTTCTCATAACGCCAGTAGGCCCCGAGACTGTGACTAAATCCGGTGTACAACGCCACGAGTCCAAGCTCAGCGGATACGGCCCCCATGGCGGGATCGGAAAAACGCGCCACCAGGCGCGGCACCGTGTCCTCGTCGAACATCTCTCCTGCGTCGGTCATGATGACAATGGGTTCGCAAACGAAGCTCATGGCATAGTTGACAGTCGCCATCTTGCCCAACCGGACACTTCTGCAGATCACGATAAGTCTGGGATCTGACACCGAACGGGCGGCGGCTACGGTATTGTCCGATGAGCCATCGGACACCACCAGCACGCGTAGCCGTTCGCGCGGATAATGCGAGGCCAGCACGACGCGCAACTTTTCCGCAATCACGGATTGCTCGTTGTAGGCCGGGATCACAACCGCGACTTTGGGAAGCTCTGGACCCCAATGGTAGATTGGGTTTGCGGGGCGCATTTGTGCCCATACCCACAAAAGCACCGGATACCCTATGTAGGTATACGCCGTGAATGCAAACGCCGCCCAGAACATGACGCTCATACTGCCTCCAAGACGCGGCTATAAAGGCTTTCGAAAAGTTCCACGCGCCGCTCCAAGGAGAAGCGTGGATACAACGTTTCGCCTGCCTTGCGGGCCATGCGCTCGGCCTTATCAGGATCACTCATCATCGATGCCATGGCACGCGCAAGCGCGATGGAGTCGCCAGGATGCACCAGCAGGCCAGACACGCCATGAACCAGCATCTCGGGCACGGCACCCACCGCCGTTGCCACGATTGGCAGCCGCCACTGCATGGCCTCGAGGATGACGTTCGGCATGCCCTCGCGATAAGAAGGCAACACCAGCATGTCGATATTGGCGTAAATCTCGTCGGCGCACGCCACATGCCCCAAAAAGCGCACGCGCCCGCCGACACCCTCGGTGTCGGCCTTCTCGTGCAGCAGATCCCGGTCCGGCCCGTCGCCCGCCAAAACGAGAGTAAAGCGCGCCCCTTGGCGGGCCAACCGGCCCGCCGCCTCGAGCAGCAGCATCTGGCCTTTTTCTCGGCTCAAGCGGCCTATGCAACCGATCACCGAGCCTTGCGTCCGCCATGATGGCCGTGGCGCGGATCGCGCACCCTGCGTCCCCAGCGGGGGCTCAATGGCGTTTTCGATGATCGCAAGCTTCGTTCTGTGCCGGGGCTTTACCATGCGGTCGGCAAGCTCCCGCGACACGGAGACGATAACGTCCGCGTGCCCCGTAAGCACGCGATCGATGCGATGATAGAGACGCACCTTGACATTTTCCTCGGTGGTTCCGTGCATAAATGCGATCCACGGGCGGCCCGACAGGCGTTTTACCGCTAACCCGAACACGGCCTCCTTGTAGCCGTGTGTCTGTATGATTGCGCCCGGAGAGTCGAGAAGCTTGCGCAATAAAAGTAGCGGCCGTAAGTCCCAGTGATGGCGCTGACGCAAAATGGTGACCTGTATGCCACAGGCGCGCGCCGCGGCAATAAACGGCGATTCCGCCTCGTTTGTGCCGGCAAAGGTACACAAAACCACTTCAAAGCGACCGCGGCGGTGCAGGTCTGGTATGACTTGCAAAAGCCCCTTGGCGGGACCTCCCACGATACGCGTCGATATCAACGCCACGATTCGCGGCACCGTGTCGATTCGTGGATAATGTCTTAAAATTGTCGCCTGCATGTCACGCCTGCCCAGAACGCGCCTTGCGCGGCCAGCCCGAGGGCGGGGATAGCACGCGCGCGGGGTTGCCCCCCACCACACTGCATGAAGGGACGTCTTCTACCACCACCGCCCCGGCCGCCACGATCGCGTTTTGGCCAATTGTCACTCCTTTCAAAATGATGGCGCCCATGCAGATCCACGCCCCGTCTTCAATCACGATTGGTCGACTGCTCTCAGGTTCGGCGGGCATGCCTGCCGCGCGCTGTACCGGATCGCGCGGATGGCTGTCGTAAGCGAATATCGAGACTCTGTTGCCAATCAATACATCGCTTCCGATGGTGACATCGGCACCGACCGCTACCGAAAAGTACGACCCACAATGACTGCGGTCGCCTATAATCAGCCGAGGCTTGTCGAATACCTTAGCCCCTACCAGGGTCGATGTGCCGTGCATCACGACATCATTTCCGATCTTTAGAGAAAGCCCGCCCCAGATCCCCGGAATGCCGTCGAACAAGCACAGACCGCGACCGCAGGCATCGCACTGACGGCGAAATAGCGGTTCGTCATAGAGCTTGCGCTTGATCCAGCCGCCGACATGGCGGCGCGCCACGCGCTCCTTGGCTAAAAAAGCGTAAACCATGGGCACCTGCGGCATATTGAGGTGCTGCATCCTCTTGTAAGCGCGGTACAAGGCGTCGGCAAGCGGCCCCTCGCGCCTACGCACCCGGTCGAGATACGACATGGCCTTCCCTCATAGTCATATAGCGATACACTCGGTCGGCGGCGATGATTGCCCCCATTTGTATGTACAAAATCACCGCATACGCCTCGGACAAAAACAACGCCGTCACAAAGTACGCGCACAACGCCAATACTAAAGAAAGACCGATCCGCGACATGTCCCTGTGGGAGGTGTTCTTACGCAGATGGTTTGCGGTCTGAATGCCGCGCTTCAAGAGGGTCAAAAACACGATCCCGCCCAATATTCCAAGCTCAGCCGTCACCTCGAGAAGCGCGTTGTGCGCATCCATCCAGCGCTCGCCAATGACATCCTCGACGATATGCCCCTCGGCTATAGGAAAATTCCGCATGCCGACACCCAATGGATGCGCCTGAATAATCTTAAGCCCACGTTTCCAGATCGCTATACGTCCAGTACGCGCCGTCAGGTTGTAATCTTTCTGTATATGCACCAACGTATCCACTGCATGATGCACCTTAGGGGGGCCGAATTCGTAAGCGCCGACCACGAGCGCCAGCGCTACAAGCACGCCTCCTACCATCGCAAGCCCTGCACGCCGCCCGAATCGTAGGTACATATACAACATGAGCACTGCCGCTATACCAAGATAGCTGCCGCGCGACACACTCATAAAGGTAGCAAATACAAGCATTATTCCCGAAAGCCACTTAAAGATGATCCCGAATCCGCTCACCGGTAGGCCGAGCAGCATGCCAAATGCGATTACTGAGGTCATCGCAATTTCGTTTTTTCCGAGATGAACGATCGTGATCTTGTTATCGCCATAATGAAGAAGGACGGCGTCTAGGATCAACGTGTTTATTATTATTGTCCACAACATCCGGCGCACGTCTTTTGGGGTCCTTGTGGTTACGATTAACAACACAACCAGCACCATATCCTTGAGATAGTTGCCAAACAAAAAGCGCGCGCTTCCGCCTGGCCAAATCGAAATTGGTATTGTCATAAGGCCCATGAAGAAAAGTCCTATATAAGCCCGCATTACGGGATGGCTTAAAAGACCCTCTTTCCAACCGCCTCCTTCAAAAAGGAGCGCCAACACAGACAAACCAATCATAATCTTTCCAATCTCGAAATGCCCAAGATGCGGCAAGTTGCCAATCTTTGCTAAAAACACAAACATGGATGCGAGTGTTAAGCGATTGGCAAGTGGCGTCTCGACAATACGCGCCGACTCCCACGGGCCACGTGCGCCGCCAGGTCCCGGTTTTCTTTGCGCCGCTTGCGACATCAACATTGTGTATTCCTCCTGATTTCTTTAGTTCTGAGCACGGCCTATGGCCAAACGCCAGGCACGCGGGGCGCGCCACAGCCGAAACACGGCCCCGAGAGCGAGGTAGGCGATACCCATGAACCACGGCGCGATTGGGAAAAATGCCAGCGCCACGAGATAGGCCACACTTGCGCGCACCAAAAGGTGGGATGGCAGGATATCGACCCCCCGGCGCTTGAGATCGAGCCGCTGGACCACGGTCAGCACCGTCCAACGCAGAACCACCGCCCATGCCACGCCGATGAGACCGAAGGCGCGCGTCAAAAAAAACACCGCCATGCCGTAGGCCGCGAGCGCCACGACTTGGGCGCGCATGTTGCTCGTCGCTGAATTTTGCGCTACCGCGACGCTCGATTGCACAAGCTCGATGGCCTTGACAAGGATGACCACGGTCAGCACTGCGAATACCGGGAAGGCCTGCGCGTAATCGCGGTTTAGAAGAAACGGCATGATCCATGGCAGGACCGCGGCTGCGGCAAGCCCCATGAGCGGCAGCACAACAAGATTGATGCGTACGATCTCGAGGGCCCCGGCGTGACCGACGCCGTGGTCGGCTTGCGAAAAATGCGAGAGCAGCACCCGTGACAGCATATGGACGGGCTTGTTTAGCACGTTGAACAACGTAAGCGCCATGACATAGACGCCGAGATCGGCAAGACCCAAGACGTGGCGTATTACGAGGCGATCGGCAAGTTCGCCTATGGCAAATACCGCAGACCCCAGAAATACCGGCAGCGCCGTCCCCCAAAATGCCCGTCGCCACGCGCCCGGCCATCGCAGCCGTGGCAGATTTCGGGTCATGACATAAGCGATCATGACAAAGGCTGTGCTATAGGCCCCCAAAACCTGACCGAGTATAGGGGCCCAATAGCCGTGGTGTGCCAGGAGTAGGGCGAATATCCATGCCGAGGTCACAAGCGACGCGAACACCAGCACCAGCGCCTCGCGCCGCCGCCACAACCGCGCGCGCGCAGCACTGAGGCCGACGCTAAAGACTTGGTAGGCAGGCAGCGCAAACAGCGCTACGGCCAAGACCTTGAACGACAGGAGATACGCGACGCCCGCGGCGACATATAAAAGACCGGAGATTCCGGCCAGCCTGAGCGCCATGAACGTCAGGAATTCGCCGTCGTCCACCGCCCCGCTCGCCACCCACAGA
>JAJYPQ010000265.1 GCA_021795255.1 Pseudomonadota bacterium | reverse complement strand
ACGGCAATACCTCTGGAGGGCGGCCGTATATCGCTCCCCCAAGACCTGCACCCAGAACGACCGTTCGTGTCCGCTCGGGGCGGCGAGACTGAGTTCGTCGAATACCACCTCATAGTAGCGCGAGCCATCAACGGCCGTCTTGTACAACGCGGCAAAAAAGAAGACCGGGGCCTGGAGGACGGCTGCCAACCGTAGAGGACGCACAGGAAACTCCGCGTCGGCGCCCAGGAAATGCCTACCCTGGGTCGCTTCACCCGCAAGCGCCCGATCACCCATCATGCCGACGAGCCCGCCCTTATCGAGCGATTCCTTGATGCCCAAAAGCCCTAAGGCGCTACCGAGCGTGGCGGCGACATCCGGGCGGTCGGGAGGCGCCAAGGCCTCGTCTAGCTTACGGGAGATTTCGGTATGCATAATCACCTGCATCCGTAACTCCGGCCGCATAAGCGCTGCCGCCCGCGCCGCCTCGAAGCTGCCGATATGGGCGCCCAACAAGACGCACCCCTGACCGCGCGCCAAATACTCGGCCACCGCCTCAAAACCGCGAATCTCGCAGCGTGGGGCGTCGGGGTGCTGCGCCAACAAATACGCGCGATCGAGAATTGTCTGAGCGAACACATAGAAGTGCCGCAAAACGCGTCCGGACGAGGGCTTAGCGCCCGAAAGGCGCTTGTAGAAGCCGAGAATGCCCTGTCGCGCGTCCGGGGACACCACGTAGAAGTAAAGCGTCACCAGCCACAAAAAGACAAGCGCGCGCCGCCGCCCCATCCACAGGGCCAGCCGGCGCGCCTTCCGCAGTACTCCGGCGCTTACTTGTTCGCGCCTTTCAAACCACGCTCTCGCCATCGCGTCCCCTGGGAGTGCACCCGCTCTCGTTCATGAACGACGCGCCGCAACCGCCGCCGACAAAGACCTTAAGGACGCGAATATCGTCGCGTTCTCCGGGTCGTCGGACCGGAGTTGGATCCCATAGTGCTGCGACATGGCCAAGGCGATCTCTAACATATCGATGGAGTCGAGACCCAGGCCCTCGCGAAAGAGCGGCGCCTCCGGGTCTATGGCGCTTGGATCGAGCGCCAGATTCAAGCTACTGACCAGGAGCTGGGCGATCTCGTACTCAAATGCGGTTTGCTGTTTCGTCACGGTCAGATGGCCTCGGTTCATAGGATTACGCTAAAACAAAAAGGGGAGCCTTGCATAGGATCTTCGTACTGGCAAGCCACCCGCGTGGCGGAGACTCCTGGCTAGGACCGCAGAAAGATCCAGACCACGGCCACCCCCAACATCAGGGTGTTGGAGGTCTTTAGGAGCGGACTGGCGAGAAAGGTGGCCCCGCGATAGTTTCGGTAGCGCCCAAAAACCGCAAAGCTCATGTCCCCGCGCCGGACGGTTATGGCCCCCGTCACGCGCAGGCCGGCATAGCCCCCGGGGGACTCATAGGCCGGACGGCCGGAGGTGGCATAGGCCGGGGAAACGCCAAAAAAATAATTGTTCGCCGCGCGACTGCGCCACACGGGGTCGATACTGATGGAAAACGGCCACCTAGCCCCATGCGGACTTTTTATCTCCCAAAAACCGGCGGCACTCGTCCCCACCCTCGATAACTGCAACTCAGGTCCCAGAGCGGCCCTAAAGCGCGTCTCGAGACCGACAAAGATCCTGAGGCCCAATGGTTGCCATGCCGATCGATAACGGACATTGGGACCGAGCGCGAATGTCGGCCAAAGCGCCGGCATGCCGAGGCGGGCATCGGGCGAGCTCGCCGCCACCGGTGGTGAACCGTTGACGCCGAAACCGACGCTGATGCGCGAATGAGGACTAAGCTTTGCGTGCAGATGCTCGTGGCGCAAATCCAAGACCGTCGAGCGATAATCCCAGTAGGGATAAGGGTAGACAAAGAACCGTTCGCTATCCGATCCGGGGTAAGCGGGCGCCATAAAGAAGGCGAGGCCTATGCCACCCCGGAAGCGCGCTTCTTGCCCATAAGCCATCTGCGCCATAAGGATGCCCGCAAGCGCGAAAGCGAGCCCTTGGCCCCTTGCCCGCCAACGGCGGACCCCTGCGCCATTCCACGCGCCCGTACAGCCCGTGGAGGCAGGGCTCACCTTGTGTCCGGCCCGTGCAAGACGCTTGGCGCGCGCACGAGCGCCTCGATCTCGACTGCGAGTTCCGCGCGACAGATATCCCCGCGCAGATAGAGAACCGGGGCGTCTTGCCACATCCCCGGCAGCATAGCAGCGGTCCCGGCACGCAGGTAGACCTTGGTTGCCACCACCTTGGCCTGTGGACCGAAACCGGCCTGCGTCACCACCGCATCCAGATTCGTAAATGTCTCACGCATCTGGGCCGCCAGATCGCCGGGGGCTCGGCTCTCGTGCCCGACGATTGCGGCGGTGCCTGAGATCCACAAAGACCACCCATCCGCGTCCTCGACTTTCATGGCGCGTACAAAATCGGGGGGCTGCGGCCCGTAGATCGCGGGATAACGGTAGGCGGCAATCTGACGAGGGTTTTCGATCGGGATACCCGGACGCCGCCGCGCCAGCACATAGATCGTAAGCCCAGGCCCCGTGCTTCCGACACATGTAGCCGCGGGGCGCACGCCTCCAGCCGCCAGATAAGGACCGAGCGCGCGATGACGGCCGCGGTTGAATTGTCGATACCGCTCGAGGCCGCCCTCGATCCTGTGGATGTCAGGAAAGTGCTGCCACGCCCGAATCAAGCAGGGGTAGCCGAGACGGTCCATCGTTTCGAGAATCCGATCATAGCTGTCCGCTACGATATCCTGAAACACCCCCTGTTCGGCGGTCGTTAGGGCGGCAAAGAGCCACTCACCGTCGTGGGCGTAGCGCACCAAACCCACCTCTCCGTAGCTCGCAGGACCCCCGACCATAATCTCGCAAAGACCAGGGGGATGGGCCGCTAGCGGTATAAAGAGGCGGGGGCAGGCGCCGCGCCATGCGACTTTCTCGCCGTAAGAGATCACCGCCAGAAGATCTGGCCTCTCTTTGAGCTCGTCGAGCCGTGCGCTCGGGTGATAACGGATCTGCATTAGGTACCCGTGTTTCCTAGCCGCTCACAAAATAACCTCGGGGCCTTTACGAGCCACCGCCTAACGGAGTTCGCCCGAAGGCCCGCTCCTCATGCTATCCTAGCGCGCCGTGCCAGGCGCCGCCGTGTGATTCCCGCACGCCGCTTTCGGGCCCTATTTGAGATTCGTCTATGCCCAAGGTGGACCCACGCCATGTCTTTCAAGCCGTGAATCTCGTAGACGGCCTTGTCGGCGCGGCCGCCGTTGCCCACCTCGTGCCTCTGCCGCAAGGCCTCGCCTGGATCGGCCTCACTCAGGCCGCGCTCGCCGGTGCCTGCCTTTGCCCGCGCTGCCGCTTGGTGGGCCCCGCGCTCACGCGCGCAAAGACCGCGCGGCCGTACGTGGCCTTAAGCTTCGATGACGGTCCCGACCCCGCCTTGACGCCGTGGACCCTAAAAACCCTGAAACAATATGGCGCCAAAGCCAGCTTCTTTTGTATCGGCACAAGAGCCCGCCTCCACAGTCAGGACGTGATGGCGATCGCCCGCGCCGGGCATAGTATCGAAAATCACAGTGAACATCATAGCTATCGCTTCGCCTTCCTCGGCCCCCGCGCTCTGGCACGCGAGATCGACGGCGCTCAGCGCACCCTTAAAAACTTGTGCGGGCAAGCGCCCCGCTTCTTTCGGGCACCGTTCGGGTTTCGCAATCCATGGCTAGCACCCCTGCTCGCCGACCGGGGTCTGCACTATACCGCATGGTCGCATCGCGGCTTTGATACTTGGGAACGTGACGCCGACCGGGTCCGGGATCGCTTGACGCGTAACCTTAAACCCGGGGACATTCTCTTGCTTCATGATGGCCGTAGCGGCCGCGACCGCCAAAACCGTCCCCTTATCCACACCGTGCTGCCGCGACTCCTTCAAGAGTTACAAAAGCGCGGACTCATAGCGGTCGACCTCCCGACGCTCTTGGACCTCTCACCCTCAGCCGCGGACCCGAACCTCGGCTGACTGGGCGCGGGCCACGATCCCCTGACTCGTCAAATAGTCTTCGTAACCCCCGCCAAACGACACGATTCCCCGATCCTTGATCTCTAATATCCGCGTCGCGAGCGACGACACAAATTCGCGGTCATGGCTCGCGAACATGATCGTCCCCGGATAATGGACGAGCGCGAGATTCAAGGCCTCGATAGACTCCATGTCCAAGTGATTCGTGGGCTCATCAAGCACAAGGACATTCGGTCGCAGCAACATCAGCTTCCCAAACACCATCCGCGCCCGCTCTCCCCCCGACAAGACGTGCACGGATTTGGCGCTTTCCTCCCGGGAGAAAAGCAGGCGCCCCAATACCGCGCGGATGCCTTGTTCGTCGTGGCCCGGCGGGGCCCACTGGCTCATCCAGGCAAAAAGGCTCTGGTCCTGCGCAAAGTCGTCACCATGGTCTTGCGCGCAGTACCCGATCCGGGCCCCTTCCGCCCACTGGACCTCTCCCCCGCGCGCCGCGAGCTCGCCCACGAGCGTGCGCAAAAACGTGGTCTTTCCGGCACCGTTGGCGCCGATCACGCCGATCCGCTCGCCGGCTGTGACGCGGAGATCAAAATCGGTCCACAGCGGCTGATCGAAACCCTGGCTCAACGTTCTGGCCTCCACGGCCTGCCGATACAGTTTCTTTTCCATGTCGAAACGAATAAACGGACTCACCCGGCTCGAGGGTTTTATTTCATCGAGCTGGATCTTCTCGATCTGGCGGGCGCGCGAGGTCGCTTGCTTGGCCTTGGAGGCATTGGCCGAGAATCGGCTCACGAAGGCCTGCAGGTCAGCGATCTGGGCCTTCTTTTTGGCGTTATCCGCGACCCGCCGCTCACGGACCTCGGTGGCCGCGGTCATGTATTCGTCGTAATTGCCCGGATAAATACGGACTTCGCCGTAATCGAGATCGGCGATATGGGTGCAGACCCGGTTCAAAAAGTGGCGGTCGTGCGAGATGATGACCATGGTGCTGCGGCGACCGTTCAACAACTCCTCGAGCCATCGTATCGTATGGATATCGAGGTGGTTGGTCGGCTCGTCCAACAGCAGGATGTCCGGGTCGGAGAACAGGGCCTGGGCCAATAGCACCCGCAGCTTCCACCCGGGGGCGACGGCACTCATGGGTCCGGCATGCTGCGCCAAGGGCACGCCAAGCCCCGTCAAAAGCTCGCTCGCGCGCGCCTCGGCGGTATAGCCGTCGCGTTCAGCAAACTCCCCCTCCAATTCCCCGACCCGCATACCGTCTTCTTCGCTCATGGCGCAAAGGGCGTAGAGGCGATCGCGCTCGGCCTTCACTCGCCAAAGCTCGGCGTCCCCCATGATCACGGTGTCGAGCACCGACTGATCCTCATAGGCAAACTGATCCTGGCGCAGCTTGCCAAGACGCATGCCGGCATCCAGGACCACATGGCCCGATGTGGCCTCGAGGTCGCCCCCCAGGATCTTCATGAAGGTCGATTTACCGCAGCCGTTGGCACCGATAAGCCCGTAGCGGTGCCCCGATCCGAACTTAACTGTGACATGCTCAAATAACGGCACGGCGCCAAACTGCATGGTGAGCTGGGTAGTAGAGAGCACGGGAATCCTAAGCCTTGAGAAGGGCGCGTAACAACGCAGGTTCAGTTTTCAGGGGCGTGAGTGTACCGTAAGCGGCCCTAGGGGTCACGAGGCGAAATCAATTCCGGCGCCGTAAGCGCCCGCGGCTCTTCCACCAGCGATTCCATAAGCGGGATATCCCCTTCGTCCCCAGCCCTTAACTCCTTGAACTTACGCGCCTGCGGGAGGACACGGGCCTCCAGGGTGCCGACGGTCTTATTGTAGGCCTCGACCGCGCCACGCAGCTTCGCGCCCATCTCCGACCAACCCCTGCTAAGAAGGCTCATCCGCTTATAAAGCTCCTTACCCAAGGCCGCTATCTCCTCGGCGTTGCGCGCGATGGTCTCCTGTTGCCAACCGAACGCTA
>JAJYPQ010000264.1 GCA_021795255.1 Pseudomonadota bacterium | reverse complement strand
AATAAGAGATGGGCGGCCCCTACCCATAGGCAAGACGATCCGCCTATCTTCCAGGCGCATTGCCTGGGTCGGCCACATGAGTGGATAGAACGTCTTGTCCTTATACGGGTAACGGATATCCGTCCGGCCTTGGTTTCGTAGCTGTTGCGCCGTATCCCCGTTCGCCAGAAAGGCGTGCGCCACCATTGGCACGGTCTGGGAGTGCAAGGCAAACCGGCCTTATGGTTGCTTTTTGCAGGGCATCCCGATTCGGCCATTTGCCGTGTTCTTGTCTCGCCGCAAGATGCCTATCACGGCATAGCGTCCAGACCCGTGCTGCCTCCCTTTGGCCGGCGCGGATCATGACGACTTGCCGCTTGCGAATATTTTTGAGTGAGACGATGCGCACACGTTCCATAGCGGATATTCTCGCCGCATACTCGATACCCCGCCACCAGGAAAAGCCCGGTGGGCGCACTATCAGATTGCCTATCATTTTGTCTGGATACCGAAGTACCGGCGCAAGATTCTCACGGGCGAAGTGGAAGTTGCCTGTAAGACGCTCATTGAGGAACATCGAGATGCCGTGCTTGTCCTCGTCGTCGAAAGGCGCGTTCTGTCTCCATCATTGCCTGCGATCATTCGCCTGCTGCATCGCAGATCGCGCGGCGCAGGTCGACATGAGCTTGCCCTCAATCGTCAGCGCATGCCTTGCGCTCGTTGCGTGCGCGCGCCCTGCCATGAGCCGTATGGGCCGGGTCGCGGCTTGCAGATACGCCCATGCGAAGCTTGCGCGGGAGGCGGCTCGCAATCGGCGGGGCATGGGGTTTCCGGGATCCGGGCGCCACCTGCGATTCTCATGGCTCTTTCATCCGTTGGAGCCTCCGGGCGAGGATGGCATGGATGTACTGGTGGGGTAACTGTTATCCAGACGGCCGGTCGGTTTTGATCATCGCCGTGAACCCACGGGCGCGCGCCAAGGCCTGGATAAGGACCTCACCCGCAGCATCGGCGGTGGTGGCGAAGCTTATGACACCGTTTTCGTGGCCGCCCATGACCAGAAGTCCGGTCGCCCGGCAATCGGGCAGGGTCAGGAGGGCTTGGACCTCACGGGCCATTTCCGGCGTTCCATAGGACACGCGGCGATCGGTCGATGGGAGTCCGAGGGCGTCGGCGCGCGACCAGATCTCGGGGGAGTGACCATGGAAGACATAATGCACGTCAGCGAGTGATGCATAGAAGATGGCATGCGTCAGGGACTCAGAGGAGGGGGGCGCAGGCCCCTCGGCATCGATGCGATTGGCGGCGAGATCCCAGCCCGTGACGAGGCAATAATCTTTGGGAGTCAGTACGGGCTTATGCCCGGTCTGGGTCGCGGTGATCAGAAAGCGCCCGCTAGGACCTTGTGCATCGAAGCGCTCACTTACGTTTCCGAAGCCAAACGGCCCTGCTTCGGTGATCTCTTGTCCTATGAGGCCAAGGTCGAAGAGTATCTGCCGCCAAGCCTGCAGGGTGGCAAGGCGCGCGGCCATGAGCGGTGCGCTACGGGTGTAGCGAAGCCCAAACTTCGTGACGCCCTCGCGTTCCGGGGCCGACAAATCGTCTTCGTCGTCTCCTAGAATTCCCATCCCGCACCCACCCCCCAGTAGTGCCGGTAGCCGCCCAGCGCCCCGGACAGTCGTTGCCCGATCTCGGCGTCGACCTCGATGCGCCGCGTCACGAGATATTGCACGCCCCCGTCGGTATCCCAGCCGCTGCCCGCCCCCTGGGCGGTGTGGGTTTGTCCATAGACCTCGGCGTATAGCTGCCACCGGGGATCGACGAGCCAGGTGGCGGTGAAATCCGGATTCAAGCTCGTGTAACGCCGCCCCGCTTCATCATAGAGGCTCGTGACACCGAGCATGAGTCCGAGTGCCACACGCGGTGTGAGGCTGTATCCGACGATCCCGTTCACGGCCGTTCCCCAACCATCCGTGGTGCCGGCGGCGTCGGGTGTCCCGGGCGCGGTAAACAGGACCTCGCCGGTATAGATCCATCGGCGCGTATAGCCCCATTCGTGTTTGAGCCCCATGACGACGGCGCTGTAATCGGTCTCGCCGCCCCTTTCGTTGCCCGCATAGGTCGCGTTCGGCGGCAGAAGCACGAATTCGTTGTGATGCGCTAAACCAAATCGCAGTTCCGCCTGCGGAAGGGTCTGGCGAGTGCCTTCATTTGTGTTCAGATGGGCATAGCCCATCTCCACGATGGCGCGCCCCGGTTGGGCCACGCAGGCACTATCCGCGACGGTCGGCCGGTCGAGCTCCGCGAGCAGGCCCGAAGGGCCGGCGCATGGATTCGGGGGCGAAGACATGGTCATGGCGGATGCCGACGCCGCGAAAAGTAGCCAGGAGATTGCGATAAGGGCCGATATTGGGCGCATGGTCAGTCTTGCCTTTAAGTCAATTTTGCGTGAGCCTCGGAACCGGCGGATAATAAAACAATAGGCTGCGTTTTTCATTACAGTTTTCGATTGGACAGGCGGCACGGAGATTTGTTGGGGGCATGGCTGTAGTCTGTGGGATTCCAGGCTATCCGCGGCCCCTGACCCGCGCCTTCGCCCACGCAAAACGAGTCTTACCAGACAAGGATGAAGTGATGACTGAGGGTCTTATGCAAACGGCGTCGCCTTACGGTTGTGATGAGACCGTAGAGCGTCTCAAGGCGGCGGCCGCTGCGGTCCCCATGGGTCTCGTGGCGCACATTAACGGGCAGGCCAATGCCGCCAAGAAGGGTCTTGCCGTCGATTGCGATCAAATATTGGAGGTCTTTCGCCCGGACTTCGCGGTGCGCGTGTGGGCGGCGCGCAAGGAGGCCGGGCTCGATATCCCATTACGCCTCCACATCTATGCCCTGGGCGGTCGCACGATGGTGGCGTACCGCCGGCCCTCGCGTGTGTTCGCGCCCTACGGTCACCCTGACCTCGACGTCCTCGGCGCTGAGCTTGACGCGATCTTCACCGGAATCATCGAACGCGCGCTCGTCTTCTGAGGCGGCGACCGCAGTGTGTCCCGGATCTCCTTGCAAGGGCCCGCTTGCCGGATGTTTTGATGCGCGTGTCTAAAGGTGCCTGGGAGTCTTATGGGCCGTGGGGCACAATGCCTCTTGCGCTTTCGAGGGTTCGTTGATGCTGTTTCCTGTGTTCATAGCCCTTTACAGTCTGGCCCATGTCTTCATTTGGCACGCCCTTGCGACCGGCCTTGGCCTATCGTGGTCCGGGCGCGCCGGTCTGGGCGTGGCGTTGTTGGGCCTCGGGCTGATGCCATTTCTTGCCCGGCGCCTCGATCGGCGGGGGTTTGAGAGGCTGGGGCGGGTGTTTTCCTGGATCGGCTACACCTGGGCAGGCCTCGTCTTATTGTTTGTCATGGCGCGGCTTGCCGCCGATCTTGTGTTGGCGGTTTCGTTCATGCTGGCAGGGGCACCGCCCGCGCCTGCCGCGAGACTCCTATTGCTGGCGCTTACCCTGGGTCTTACCGCGGCGCTTGCGATTTATGCCTTTATCGAGCGTTCGCGCATTCGTGTCGAGACGATCGATATACCGACTACGAAGGATGTCGGCGGCTCGGGAATATTGCGTATCGCGCAAATCTCGGATGTGCATATAGGGTCGATGAATGGGCGCCGGCGCATCCATACGCTCTTAAAAAGGCTTCACGACTATGATCCGGATGTCGTGGTATCGACCGGCGACCTTATCGATTCCCGGGCCGGGCTTGCGGTGCCCGTGACCGAGGCCTTGTCGGCCTTGAAGCCGCGCCTCGGAAAGTTCGCGGTCATAGGTAATCACGAGTGTTACGCGGGCCTTGCGCCGGCGCTTACGTTCATGGAGCGCTGCGGCTTTATCGTGCTGCGCAATCGCGCGGTGATGGTGTCGGGTCTGCAGATCGCGGGCGTGGACGACCCGGCGGCCGGCCGGCCGGGGGAGTCTTCGCAACACGAGGCGCGGGTCCTGCGCGGACTGCCGGATGGGGTGTTCACGGTCCTACTCAAGCATCGGCCCGAGGTGTTGTCAGGCGCGCAGACCCGTTTCGATCTGCAGCTCTCCGGGCACACCCATAAGGGCCAGATCTTCCCTTTCGGCTTTTTGACCCGTCTCTATTATCCGGCGCATGCCGGACTTTTCCGTCTAGCGCGCACCTCCTATCTGTATGTAAGTCGCGGGACCGGGGCCTGGGGACCGCCGTTTCGCTTGCTCGCGCCGCCCGAGATCACGCTCTTTCGGGTGGGGCCGGGACGCCCCGATCCCGGAGGGCAACCAGCCCCGGCCTCGTCTCCCGGCCCGGTCAATACGGGGGAGGCGCCCGCGTCGCTGACCGTGACCGCCTTTAGCGACCGGCGTTCCTAAGTCGCCCCGGCGGCCATACCCGGTTCGTCCAGGGTAGTCGTGTGCGCCAAGGGGGGCTTGATCGGGATACGGATCCAGAAGGTGGCGCCTCGGCCGGTGTTGTTGCGTACCCCGATTTCGCCGTTATGAAGGGCGACCAACTCCTTGCAGATGGCAAGGCCCAGGCCGGTGCTTTGCTCGTTGCCCGTGGGTTTGTTGCTCAGTGATTGGTAGGGCTGAAAGAGACGCGCCTGGTCCTGCGTGGAGAGCCCTGGGCCTTCGTCTGCCACCTCGCATACGATCCGCTCGTCATCGATCGAAGTCGAGATCATGATTCGGGTCTTTGCCGGGCTGAATTTGATGGCGTTACCGATCAGATTGTCGAGCACCTGCAGGAGGCGCAGCTCGTCGGCCAGGATGTGGGGCAGCCCCGGCGAAAACTTGAGGCTAAGGTCGATACCCTTGCCATGGGCGTAGCCGGAATTGTGGGCCACCGCCTGACGGACGATGGCACCGAAGTCCGTGGACTGTTTTTGGAGATGGATGCGGCCGGCGCGGATGGCGCCCATATCGAGTAGCTCGCCTATGATCTGCTGCATGTACTTCCCGGTGTCGATCAAAAGGTCCAGGGCCGATTGGTCGTCAGCCGACATGGGTTCTCCGTTTTGTGCCGACAGCCGGATCTGACTTGCGACATCGAGCATCAGCATGATCGGTTTTTTCAGGTCGTGGCTTGCGGTCCGCAGAAAGTGGTCGTTCACGTCCTTGAGTGCTTTCAGGGTAATCTGCGTGCGGACACGCGCGCGTACTGTGCTCGTATCGAACGGTTTCACGACATAATCGTTAGCCCCATCGCGTAATGCCGTCACGATGTTCGCGCTATCGGACGATCCCGATATGATGATGACCGGGAGGTTCAGGGGTGAGCGTTCGGCGCGAATGGTGTTTAGCAGACTCAAGCCGTTGATGGTGCCCGGGAGGTGGAGATCAAGCAGGATAAGGTCGAAGTTCATGCTTGCGAGTTTCTCGATCGCCTCGCGCGCGTCGCCTGCGAGCTGCACTATGTAACCGTCGCGCTTCAAGCCGATGGCAAGGCCGGCGCGAAGCCCATCATCATCATCCACCACGAGTATTCGCCGCCGTGGCGTATCGTTTCGGTCGCCGCTCTTTTCAGGCACCACGTCACTCATCGGGCATCGTCCGGCATCAGGAACCCCCCATAGCTAAAGAATAGCCCAGACGGCTTTCCTGACAAGGTGTTACACCCTGCACCAGGGCAAAAGGCGCATGGCGCGCTTTGCAATACCTAAAGCCTGCTACCCCGTCTGGGGATGTCGGGCGCGTCAAACAAAACCTCGGAAGACACCCATTCGCGTCAGCGGATGGGATGAAGGTGTGGCTACTCGTTGAACCTCCCCACGGCTAATGGGCCGTTCGGCCCATGGTGTGGCCGCCAGGTTGTGCAAATTCCCTTTTGGTATGAGGGAAGGTTTCATCAGGCGGTCCGTGATGGGCCCCGGGGAGGCGGTAGAAGGTCAGGGTCTTGTCGATATGGTCTTCGACCCCGTTCGTGAGCTTCGGGTATGTCGTGGACCACTTCGTTAAGTCACGCGGCCAGAACGCGCTACGCTTTTGTGAGATCCCGCCGGTCGTAGAGCCAGCGCAGTTCCTGCAGGTAGTCGTCGTCGGCCTTGCAT
>JAJYPQ010000263.1 GCA_021795255.1 Pseudomonadota bacterium | reverse complement strand
GGGCAAGGAGGTGCTGGCACCCCCGCCCCTTTTGGCGCACCCGACCCTCACCCCCGATGAAATCCTGCGGGCGACCCACGAGGAGATGGAGCGGGGGCTTGCCGTCGAACTTCTGCAACGGATCTGCGCTGGGACACCTGCCTTCTTTGAGAAGCTCATCGTAAGCCTCCTGATCGCTATGGGCTATGGAGGGACGGTAGCGCAGGTGGATCAGGCGCTGGTGGGTGGCAGTGGTGACAATGGTATCGATGGCGTGATCGATCAGGACCCTTTAGGACTGGATCGTATTTATGTCCAGGCCAAACGCTATGCGGAGGATAACCCGGTGGGGGCCGGCGCCATCCGGGACTTCTTTGGGAGCCTCGATCGCGTTAAGGCCAGCAAGGGGCTTTTTGTGACAACGTCCCGATTCTCGACATCCGCCCGCGAGACTGCGGAGCATTTGAGCAAACGGCTCGTACTCATTGACGGCAAAACGCTTGCGCGCCTCATGATTCAGCACAACGTTGGTTGCCGGCTCCAGGAGACCTTTTACAGCAAGGCCGTGGATGAGGAGTTTTTTGAGTAAGATACTCAGTTCTTGATACTACATTACGCCTAGGCGGGCAAAGGAAACCCGAAACTCATGGAAGTATCAGCGCCAATTTGCTATCCCCAAATTCCCACGATGGCCGCGTTACTTCACCAAATTGAGGCCTGTGGACCCGACGACCCCGTGACCCTCTGGACCATCCAGCATACCGATGCCGTAGCGCAACTAAACAATGGCGTGCCGTTGAGAGGCAACCCCACCCACGCCTTCCCTACCGACGAGTCGAGGAAGCTAGGAAAGTGCCGCGCTTACACCTGGATGGTTAACCAAATGAAAGCACGCCTTAAGATCGACGTGCCCGACCTGCCCATTTGGGCGACCCTGTTACAGCCCGCTTGTCTACCTCCACCAAGCGTACTCTTACGAATCGCGGTACCCCGAAAGCGCGTACTCTTTTCATTCTATTTACCGTGGGAGCAGATACTTGGTGTCTTTTCCGACATAGAAAAGTCGGGCGGCAAATGGCCGCCCCTGTGGAGTATACCGCCGTACCTTACGGCAACCGAGAAAGATGAGAGAGAGCGAGAGCGCCAGGCCTGTCGGATTCCGCCTGAGCCAGACTGCCGCGGGAGCTGGGAAAGGATATTCGACCTGAAATTAGGTCATGAGAGCGGCTTTCTTTGGGGGGCGCACCCTCCGTTTATTCAAGCGGTTCTGGCTGAGATATGTAAGGACGATATAGTCTTAGATCCTTCCACTTAGATCGGGTTGGCTGGCAAGCATAGGCTTGACGTTTTTCCTGTGGTTGCTATCATTCTTCTTAGGGGCAACCCTCGCGTCAACTGGGCGCGTTATAAAAACAGCACCAATGCGAAGCCTTAAGCGGCCTTACCTCTACAACCCCGCCTTCTTGGCCTGGGTTGAAAAAGGACCACACAGGACAGATCCGTCCTGAATTCCGGGTCCTAAAATCTCCCAAAAATGGCTTCACTCAGGCGCTTTCGCGCGCCTAAAATCCGGCAAATCTGGCGCCTCCGTGCGCCTTTTGTTTTTCCCGCTCCGACCCGGCCGAGCATTTTTCTTTTTTGGTGCGAGGATCGACGCCATGAATACCGGACAGTTTGAACATTACCATTTTTTACGCCCTGACCCGGCGGCCGCGTGGCTAGCAGCCAACGACCCAGAGGCTGTTTATTTGAATGGCGAGCGGGCTGGTGTGAAAAAAACAGCTGCCTCATTGATGTGGGATTTCTTGAGGGGGGAACTGCCTCAGGGGGAGTTTGCTCCGGCTCAAAATATTGATGGAGATGAAATAAACCATGAGGCGTGGGTGGAGGCGCGGCGGGCCAAGGAAACTACAGTTTATGACCTTGAGCGCCCGGGCAGGATGGGTAAACATCGCCGCATCGCGCCAGCGCAGATGCTTACAATTGACCAGTGGAACGCTGTCCGAGTTTTAACCCCAAGGACGTATAAAAATTGGGATGTGCTTGTGGGGCTCGCTCGGGGGATGAGTACGGCAGATATAGGGAAGATGATCGGCCGTACGCCAAGGCAGGTACGTAACATAATCAATCAGCTATTAAAATACGCGTGCGGTCTTGGGGCAGGGTTGGCTGCCAGCCACCTGGACGACCCCATCACGACCGAGGTCGCGATCCGCCGGGCGCCTAGCCGCGCCGGGCGCAAACCGAGGACTAAGGTCAAGACTGAGATCACGACAGCAACCATCTATGATCTTTTTGGTGATCCCGTGCAGTCCCAGAAGCCGCGCAAGCTTCGCAAGATCGGGGTACGTGCGCGGACGCCGCGTGCCGTGGCACAGGGGCAGGTGGATTTGTTTGGCAAGGCGGCATAAGGAGTATGCAATGTTCAACACGCTATGTTTCACGCAAAGTGCATTTGCGTGCAGGAATATGCAGAATATTGGATGGATAAAAATAGGCTTCCAGACATTAGAAAAACGCTCTAGGCTGTTTGGCAGTACACAAAAGCAAAAGGCCCGTATAGGACGGGCCTTTTGGTAAATCACCGAAGCCTCAGGAGGGCAACGGCATGACAAACATTCTATCAGAAGATTCCTGTTTTACAACATCTCTGTCACTGCCCAATGACTTTTGGGATAAAGCACGCCGTGCCCGCGCTAAACGCGCCTGGTGGACTGCCCGTCGGCGCCGTGGGCTTGGGCGGAGAACAATGATCCCCGTATTCTTCCACACATGCCGCACCCAGAGCCGGGCCCGTGCACGACGCTCGCCAGCCTCCCAGCGCCGGGCGACGAGCGATAGCGGCGGAGACTCTAGCGGAGACCCCGAACCGCCCCGACGACTACACTATACATATAGTCCCCCCGCGTTTGAGTTTGGGGGTGCGCCATGAGCGCCCCCTTAACCGTCGAGCAAACCCTCGAAGCCGCCGGTATCCACATCTTCTCAAGAAGTGGCGCACGCCTGCGTATTGCGGCCACATGGAGGGGTGGTGTCAAGGAAAATGTCAGTGTCAGAAAGGACACGGGGCGCTGGACCGACCACGCGACAAGTGCCGAACCCCGCTCAGGATCTTGGTCACAGCTTAAGACTCTCCTTGGAATATTTGACGGCAAAGTCTTAGATGGTGGTCCACGGGCCTCTATCGAGCACGTAGAAGACGATGAGTATGTCTCGACCCGGAGAGCGGACGCGATCAAGTGCTGGGATATGGGCCTTCGCATAGATGGAGGAATAGAGACAAAAATCCTAAACTCAAATCGCTCAAAGAGACAGAAAGAGAGGGCGCTGGCGAGCGTTCAGTCTCAGGCGATCCTTTGGGCACGGGAGTACCTACATGGGCGCGGAGACGGGATGCTCGAAGCTGCGATACGCGTTGGCGTTCGAGTGCTTCCTGGAAACCATAAGTTTAGTTGGAACAAGGACATAGGGGAAAAGGGTCAACGCGCCCATTGCCTTTTATGGCCGCGCCGCGATCCGGCGACCGGCAAACTTGTCTCGGTCATGCGGGAATGGGGCCGTGGTGGCAAGAACAAAAAGGCGGTCGCCGGTCATCTCGTGCCAGTCAAGAAAGGTAAGTACGAACGGCATGCTGCGAGCTTCGTCTTCCCACCACGCGATAAGGGAAAGGTGCTTATATACACGGAAGGTCAGGGATCAGGTGGAGCTATGTCTGTGGCCTACACAGACGCATGGGTGGTCCCTGGGTTTGACTTGAACGGCATGCGCGTTCCATCTCGTCCCAGCGCAGAAAGAGCCGTCGCAAAAGGGGCCAAAGAGATTTGGGTCGTCGGAGATCCCGGCGAGAAGGGCGAAGAAGCGGCTCTGGATTGCGTCAGGAAGATTCAAGAATGGGGCTTGCCGGTCATCATTAAATGGTTCGTACTCCCATCCCCAGGACGGGATAAAGATCCTCTTGATTTTTTAGAGCAGGACGGCGTTGATGGATTGCGGGCTGCGGTTGAAGCCGGACGGCGCGAGGTTCCTCGGGAGATACCAAAAGCCAAGGCCTCGACCGCGCACATTAAGAACTGGCGGAAGAAGCAGGGTGCTGAAGCCTTTGCTCCGATTGAGGTCCTGCCGGTCGAGGAAGCACGGAAGGTCTTAGAAAAAGGCTTACGGGCGACTGTGGACGCGTATCTCAAATGGCTGGAGCCAGAAGACGACACTGAACCTGAGATCAACGACAACGGCAAAAAGAAGCGCAAAAAGAAGAGCGCGAAGGTCGCGCCTTTAGCGATTTTCAAGGTCACGACTGGCGTTGGTAAGACCACGCTTCTGAAAGACCTTATCCACGACGCCCGCCTCATGGCAACCGGCGCCGTCCGCGTTTTTGTTCCTGATCACAGCCAGGCGGCCGCTTATGAAGCGGCGGGCTGGTTCCACTATTGGGGACGTAACCCCGACCCGGAGCATTGTGCGTACTGCCCGAATCATAAGGACATGATGAAGGCGGTTGAGCAAAAACATAACTACACACAGGCCATGTTCTGCAGGACCTGCCCCAATGGGCTAAAATGGGCGCTGGGGCACCACAAACCGGGGTCCTTACGTTGGGGCAAAGCGCAAAACGCACTTTTAAAATTGAAGTTCAGCCCCGAGGAAATCGAGGAGATTATCCCATGCCGCTGGCAAGATCACCTACGGAACGCGCTTGCGGCGCGAGCCTTTGTGGCATGTTCGCAGAGTTATTCTGAGCCCTTAGCGGAGTACGCAGAAAACGAAGAGGACTCAATCGATGCTCTTGTGTTTTTTGACGAGGGCGCGGGCCTCAGCGACACGATCCTAATCACCCACCAGGATGTGGACTTTTGGGCCTCTCGTGCGGCGGCCATACTCAAAAATCTTGCGAAGAAACCGCTCGGCTCGGATTTGGAGGAGTACCGGAAGGTGCTGGAATCCGCACAACCTCTTTTTGCGCAGCTTTCAGACTCACTCTCAAGGTTGGTTGGCAAGAGCGGACGTATAAATGTGGACCTGGCGCTCTCGAAGGTCATAGACAAACTCCTAGAAGCGCGAGGAAAGAGTGGTGAGACTGCGGCTTGGGAAGCGTTGGATTTTGGGCCCAAGGGCGTCTTACGCCATGCCCCATTGCGTGCCGCCTGGGCCATCAGCGAGTCACTGAAGTACGGATGCGGACGGGTCGAGGATGGGGCTATCGTTGTAGCGGCGTCTAAACCGATCATCGGTCGTGTCGGTCGACTCCCGACCGTCTTTTGTGATGCCACACCGGACCCAGTCACGCTCTCTATCTGTAGGGCCAACGGCGCGAAAGAGGTCAATGCCGTTGCCTTTCAAGATGCCCTTATCGTCCGATACCCGACCCAATTCTTCGGTCATGGCGCATGGCGCGATGACGCAGAGCCGGGTGCGCGTGATGCCGCGATTGCTAAGCACAAAGCCCTCTTAAAACTCTTCCCCGATCATGGGCACATCTGGATGAAGAGGGCACGGCTTGGGGTTGACCCTGACATGGAAGATGAACGAATTTACCATTTTGGCGGTGGACATCGCGCCCAAAACAATCTCGCTGAAAGAAACCTGATAATCGTCGGGGGACACTTCACGCCGGAGCATGGCTGGTCGGCTGCATGGCAGGGTGCGCGTATTGCGGCCCTGGCAGCAGGAGCCGACCCCGCTGACTGGCCTGAACAGCCAGACGGCCCCGTTGAGGTTCAAGAGTACATGGACATCGATGAGGGTGGCGCCTGGGTTGAATCCCGCCACCCGCTCCCCACCGATAAGAGGATGCGCGAGTTTTTCTTGCGGCTTTCGACATGCGAAACCGTACAGGCCATCGGGCGGAATCGTGGTGCCAACAACCTGACAGGCAAGCCCTACACGATCAGGATTTTTGGAGGGATGCCACTGTTCGGCTTAGAGGAACATGGGTTGCATGTAGACCGGTATGAGGTTGATCCGGAAGAGATCCAAGGGGGGTGCGTTTTCTGGCCTCTCGTGATCACCCATTCTGATTGCTCGTGATCACCCGTTCTGGTTGATGGTGATCACGGATTCTGATCGATCGTGATCACTTTGGGTCCGT
>JAJYPQ010000262.1 GCA_021795255.1 Pseudomonadota bacterium | reverse complement strand
CCTTTGAGGCGGCCTACGCCGTTTTGGCTAAAGCACTGGACGAGAAGACCCTGCGCCAAGTGCAGACGACGATCGCCGCCAAGCGTCTCGCCATTCCGGTTGAGGAGGCGCGGGAACTGGCGCAGCGGGCCCTGCAATTTAAGCAGGAGCGCGGGCGGCTCCCCGACATTAACGCCCTCGATGCCTGGGAACGGCGCATGGCCGAAGGGGTGGCGGCTTTGGCCCGTTACCGCGCCCAAGAGAAGGCCGCGGTTGAGCGCAAAGGAGTCGACGATGTCTGATCTCTCCGATGATGAACTCCTGGACGCCCTAGGAGTTGAGGCTCCACCCGTAGCCAATGGACGCCATACCCCGCGTGAAGAGCGCATTATGGCTGGATTCGAGGATATCTTGCGCTTCGTCGAGACGCATGGGCGCGTGCCGCAGCACGGAGAGGGGCGCGACATCTTCGAGCGTCTGTACGCCGTGCGTCTCCAGTGCCTGCGGGCCCTGCCAGAGGCTCAAGCGCTGCTGGCGGCACGCGATGTCCACGGTCTACTCGCGGCGGACGAAGGCTCAGAACCGCCGGTAGCGGTACTCGATGACGAGGCGCTCCTGGCGGAACTCGGTGTTGCTGCGCCCACTGAGAACGACATCACGGTCCTGAAGCATGTCCGCTCGCAAGAAGACCGACGGATCGCGGAAGAAATCGCCGACCGTACGCCTTGCCCGGACTTTGCGCGCTTCAAGCCGCTCTTTGCCGGGGTTGAGAGTGAGCTCAAGGCCGGCCTGCGCCAGACCCTGCCCTTTGGCAAAGAGGGCGCTGCTATCCTGGAGGGCGATTTCTTTATTCTCGGGGGTCAACTCGTCTATGTCGCCGAGGTGGGCGAGACCATCAAAACGTCCACCGGTAAGAACGACGCCCGCTTGCGGGTCGTCTATGCCAACGGCACCGAAAGTAATCTCTTGCGCCGCTCGCTCCAGCGCGCCCTTTATAAGGATGAAGGTGGACGGCGCGTCACGCCGGAACCCGACGCCGGGCCCCTGTTCAGCCAGACCTGGGAAGACGACGATATCGAAAGCGGCACTATTTATGTCTTGCGCAGCCTCTCCGCTCATCCCTTTATCGCCGCCCATCGCGAACTCATTCATAAGATCGGCGTCACAGGCGGCAAGGTCGAGACCCGGATTGCCCATGCCGCCCATGAGGCCACCTATCTGCTGGCCGACGTGGAGGTAGTGGCAAGCTACAAGCTCTCGAGCATCAACCGCACCAAGCTCGAACACCTCTTCCACCGTGTCTTCGCCACCGCCCAACTGGACCTCACCATTGAAGATCGATTCGGGAATCCCGTGCGGCCGCGGGAGTGGTTCCTGGTCCCGCTCCCCGTCATCGACGAAGCGGTTCAGCGCATCCGGGATGGTTCGATTACAGAGGTCGTGTATGATCCCGAAAGAGCGCAGCTGGTGGTATTAGCGGACGATTAGGTTCGCCTCTACGGCTCGCTAAAGGCCGCCTACTGGGCAAACAGTCCTTGTATACAGGCCTATTCGTATGTCAAGACGATCGATCATTGGCACTCACGCTGTACGAACTCATCTTTTGACATTACACAGGCTTCGCGTTCCAGAAGGGCGGCCGTATGCGTTAATGCCTTTATCGTCCCATCTTCTTCCGTCACCAATACATCGTTGCGGTCCAGATCGATTGCAAGGCAAATGAGGGCGTCTTCGTAGTCATTACGGTCGATATCATTCCGACCATGATTCCTCGCATCGTATAATCGATGCAGCATGTACCCGATATACGGAGCCTGCGCCATTGCATTGTTTACGGCTCTACGGCGCCCTATCCCAGAGTCCGGCGACTCACTGCCTCCAGCCCGTTCGAGATTTCCCATTAGGATCTTTCTGGTGATGCCGTACGACCCATTGGGCAGTCGAAAAAACTCGCTCTCTCTGAGTAATTGTTTCATGCGATCTTTATACCATTGCTCCTCTCCTCGCAGGATCTCATCAATCCTTTCCCCGTGGTTCGCGAGGGGAAGCATAAATCCATCCGGGTAACGTAGACACCTTGCATGCAGGTCATCAAGTGATTGCGCTTCTGACACTATGTCGAGCATTTGCAGAAGCAAATCGCGCTCATCTCGACGTCCAGGGTTAATACCTTGCGTTGCGCTGGCGCGGTCCGCCCACCGCACAGCACTGTCCTCAAGAAGGTGAGGCATACGACATTTCAGGAAATTGGTGCGCGCACGGGCATAGTCTTTCTCCTCCGACCTTATAAGGTGACTCGCCAACTCGAAGCACGTTGTTGGACAGACGGCGAAATCGACACCCTTCTGCACCGCCCGTTCCAGTTTCGTCCATGAGATACCGATGATTGCGCAAGTGTCAAGGATGTACATAGCTGAGGTCACTCACGATCGATGCACATTAGGATTGCCGTCACACTAGATACAATGACGTCATAGTGCAAACAGTCACAGTGCTCCCGCGTTTATGCCTGGCACCACTTCTAATTTATTGGTTATTGTGTGAGGCCTGTCTGCTACAAGCGCTGCCGCACCTAAACCACGGAACATCGGGCTTGTCAGGGTTACACTCATGCTTTGTCCAGAACCTATTACCGAATATGTCTGCGTAGTCGAAGTCAATTTGCCAATGGTCCTTTACGACGTTTGGTGACGTCGTTAGCGTCGTTTCCTGGGGACAAGGGCCAGGGAGCGGCAGAAAGAACCATAATTGCCCGCGCTCCGTTCCTGCCCCCGGCATCGTTTCGCTCCAGTCCATTCCTGGCCCCAGAGCCGGTAAATGTCTGGGCTCCCCATCCCGAAGGGTTGGGAATCGGATTGTGGCTCGAATATCGATGGCAGGTCCCGTTCCACAATTTCGCAGTCGTCCGGAAAATTGGTAATGTGCCTTATTATTGACCGTAGAAGCCCTATATAAACGTATCCCCGCCACCGGGTCTAAGGTAAGCACCGGCCTGAGCGAGTCAAGGTGATATTTCGCGTTCTGTTTAACGAGAGACGCTGTTTTCCATGCCATCGAGGTTGTCGCCACAGCAAGCAGAAAAGTTGAGATCGCCATGACGCAATCAATCGCCGCGACGTAATCAGTTGTATTCGTCACAATCGCCTCCCTTTTCCCATTCCGCCGAAGCGCCCAGCTATGTTCCGGGCAGGACGGCTCTTGTGGTCGGTGCCATGGGCCAATCGGACCAGAGCCGCGCAAGCGCTGAGCTGGCCATGGTACCGAGGCTCGATGCGCAGGTAGGCCGCCATCAGACGCTCAAATTTATCGCCCTTGTCGCGGGTATCGGTGGCCGCACGGGCGAGGTCGTCCAGGATAGCGTGAATCGTGGTCATGCAGTGATCTCGGGTGGCCAAGAGTGCCCGGTGGGCCGGGTCGGTGTTCTCCTGGCATTCTAGCGCGGTTTGGAGGTGAATTCTGCTCCACTCCACCTTGCCAAGCTTCAGGCTACCCTCGCCCCCACCCGACGCTCAACAAAACTTCCCCGTGGGGCTGCCCAACTGGCCGCGACACCCGATTCTTCGTTACCTGTTGTTCGCTACTGGCGACACAAGAAGAGCGGTGCTACACTCGCTGTCGGGTGTTGCAATGGATCCGTCCCGAGGGTTGGGGCGCTACCTTCGCACAGCATGGGACCGTAAGGTCTGTGGGGGCGCAAGCTCCTGTTTAAACCGTCGGTGTACAACCGGCGTGGCCGCCGGCATCGGCGCGGGAGCATCCCGTACCGGGCCGGGGGGTTACACGACGAGCGAGGGTGCTCGTCGTGCTTGGGAAGTGGGGTGAGGGCCGTCGTCTGATCCGCACTCCGTGTTCGCGAGGGGGCACCGCAATGATGCGGTGTCGAACACGGAGGGCATGTTATGTCCAAGAGCAATACCCGACGACGGTCTAAGCGACCCTGGTACAAGGAAGTGCTTCTGAATCCGGCGACTTTGAAGTGGGGATTTTTCATCCTGCGCCTGATAGAAGTGCTCAGGAAGTTGTTGTGATACCAGGACTCGCATCACCCCCTTATCCTTATTGGAGGTGCCATATGCTTCATACCGCCTTGCGACTTACGCGAGAGTTTCACCGAATGAGACAAGCGGATCTCGCCGCCGAGCTGGGTATATCGCGCTCATATTTGTCCGAGGTCGAATCGGGTCGTAAAACAGTTTCGATCGCCCTGCTCGACCGATACGCGAAAGTGTTCGATGTACCGCCATCCACGTTCCTTTTGTTCAAGGACACAGTCGTGGATCCCGCAGACAAGGGCCGGGCGGCTCGAGCAAAGCGTTTGCTGAAGTTCTTTCAATGGGTCACGCATGAAAACAGAGACGAAAGCTCGGAAAAAGAGGCCGACAAAGAAGAGATTGGAGCGCCCCAAAAAGCAGTACACTCTTGATCAGTGCGCCCTTTATAAGATTCGCGGATTAGGCACCCTATGCGCAGTACTAGGGTGGCGCGGAGGCGCCGCCAATCTCGAACGGTTGGCGGATCGACCCGGCAACTATCACGTTTGGGACCGTAAAGGCCGCGAAATTCAACAGGCCGCCAAAGAGTTACGCGCCATCCACGCCAGAATAGCCACCCTTTTGAGGCGCGTGCGACCTTCAGACTTCCGTCACTCCGGCGTGCGCAAGCGATCTTTCCTGACCAACGCCCAGCAGCACATCGGCCACACCCCCATCCTAAAAGCCGACATCCGTCAATTCTACCCGTCGACGGTGTTTCGGATGGTCCGAAAGTTCTTTCGCGACGAGATGCTGTGCGCCGATGATGTGGCCATTATCTTGGCCAAGCTCTGCTGTTATCGGAAGAACCTGGGGGACCCCCATACAGGCCATCTCCCCACAGGGGGCGTCCACAGTGAAGTTCTCGCTTTCTATTGTCATCGGAGACTTTTCGAGAAACTGCATCGCCGCGCAAAGGCCCGCGGGGGCAACATGTCGGTCTATGTCGATGACATCACACTGAGCATGCCGTGCGCCTCGCTAACGGACCTCGAATGGACGCGCCGCCTCCTCGCCAAGGCAGGATTAGAACTCCATTCCGGTAAGTCCTGGATTTACCCGAAACGGGCATACAAGCGTGTTACGGGCGTTGGTATTCGTAATGGCAAGATGGTTGCCACAGGCCCGCAACACCGGAAAGCAAAAGCGCTGGACCGCGCGCTGCGGGCGTCTCCGGACGCGGAAAAGCCCCATGCTGCCCGACGCCTCCTTGGTGTTCTCGATCACATCGCCCACGTTGATGACCGTTTCCGGCTGCGCGCGGTGGGAACCCGGGGCCGCTTGTTGTCTTTAGTGAACACCAACGCGCGCGCTCGGCGGCCGAGACCTTACTACCCGGGAGTCGGCCATAACCCCATCAGATGGCCGCCAAAGTCCGCCTCGTCACTGGGGGCGGGCTAACTGGGGTGCCCCCGCCTTGTCGCTTGGCCAAACTGCCTTGAGGGTGCCGGACGACGCCGTCAGCAGGGATTTCACGCCGGTATCTGACATGACAGCGCTGAAACCTTCGCGACCTCGTTCGCAAGCCATGTTGCGGTGGAAGCGGCGCGGTCATACACCGACGGCTGGACATGTGCAACGAACGAGGACACGACGATGTCGTTACCCCGCCGCCCCAGTAGCTACGGATGGCATCCTCGGTCACTGGGATAGATTCCTTGGCCATGTGGCCGGATTTGCGTTTTGGATAGGAAACCATAACACCGTTACAAGCGCGACCGACCTTGTCAATTGTTGGGATTCGCCCCATATCGCGGTGGGGCACGAATCAAGGAGTATCATGCGCGCATATACCAAGACCGAAGGAATCGATAATGGGGCTTGATTGCCAGGGTTACACGATAGTAGAACTTCGGCCGCACGGCGTACAGGGAGAGAAAAAGCTCGGCCGTCATATCCGATTAGGATTTAATGTCGAGATGAACATAATTGCTACGCCCCCTGAAAACCGTGGCGGCTCTGCGACGCCATCATCCACTCCCGCACCGATCTCGCTCCATAGTATCAGTGGCCGCATTTCCGCTCAGACTACTAAGCCGCCCATTGCGCTCGGGCACCTCTATACAGACAGCCCCGCCTGGGTCAACACATATACACA
>JAJYPQ010000261.1 GCA_021795255.1 Pseudomonadota bacterium | reverse complement strand
GCTATCGCGCCGCTATTGAGCAAGGTAAAGCCGCTGCCCATAATCCCGCTGCCGCCACCACCACCGCCGCCGCCGATACCGCCGTAACTATTGCCACCACTCCCCCCCGCACCCCCTTGGATTACCACACCACTCGCAAGACTACTGCTGGTTCCGCTAGTCAACGAGAGAGCAAGGGCGCCCCCACCACCACCGCCGCCGCCCGCACTCCCGCCGCCCGAGGTAAAGCCACCTCCACCCCCGCCACCGCTCCCAAACCCGCCACTCGCAAACGAACCGCCGCCACCGCCGCCACCGCCGTTGTACGCCGCACCGCCGGGACCCCCTGCCACCCCAGCACCCGGAGAACCCCCAACGCCCGGCGCACCGCCCGCACCACCGGCATAGCCCCCGGTAGGCGCTGCACCACCCGAGCCGGCCACCGAAGCTGTACCATAGCCCCCCGCGCCGCCTGCAGCCCCTGTCGTCGAAGACAGTATGGTCGTCGCCCAAGCCCTGACCGGCACTGCCACCACGCTCACGGCCAGCGACACCGCCAGTACGACCGTACGCAACGCCGGGTGCGCGTGTCGCCGTATGCGGCTCCGACCTCCCGTACCTTGATGCGAAGAAGCCAACTCGGACACAGCTTGGTAGGTCTGGTGAGCCGCGTTCCAGATCACACGATAGATATGGTTCATAACAGGATAGGGCCTCTCAAAGAGTGGTTAGGAGACAATAAAAACATGAATGAAGCCAAGGCAACGGTCATACCACAGTGACCCCGCGCGGATTGTTCGCGGCATCCTTCCAAAAGGCGTCGCGTGCAAACCGGTGAACAAGATCCGGGGGCAGGATCAGGGGGCGAGGAAGGGCCTTGACCTCGGGGCGCACGGTGTGGAGTCCCGGGGTCCCGGCCTTGGTGTCAAAGGCCGTGGCATCATAAGCCACATGGGCACAGTCATGCGCGTAGGACGGCTCCCCCAAAAAGTCATAAACAGCCGCTAAGGCCTTTTCAGGGTTTGTGGTGAGCGTTTCATACTGCACCAGCAGTAAGCGATCGGCGTCCGCCCCATAGAAGGCCTCTTTTAAGGCGTCATAGGCATAACCCACGAGGCCCTCGGGGCCGGCCAAGCCATTGACGCGGGTGTAGACCGTGCCTCCGGACTGGTAGTGAAAGATCGAAGACGGTTGCAGGACGTTTTGGCGCACCAAGTGCTCCACGCTATTCATGATGGCACCCACATCCCGCACACAGGCCATGACCCGGCTTTCCGGCCAGAGGGTGGACAGGAGCGGCAGACGCGTACACCAGGCGCGATTGGTGTCGAAGATGACGTCCGCCTGCGTATCGGCGTAATAACTAGAAAAGAGGCCATTCGGCACAAGGCGCCGGTGGGTGCCACTCATAAGCGGGAAAGCTCGTTGCGACTGCTCATTTCGCGAAACCGTGTCGTAAAAAGACCTGCAACAGGGCTTGTCATGCCGATCTCGAACCGGGGGTTCTGTTTCAGAGGCGCCGCTAGGAGCGTTGATCCAGAACAAGGCAAACCCGAAATACCATGCAGCGTTTTATTCATGAGCGTCATGACCGCACAAGGTGGGGAAGCGATCAAGAAACATGAGCAACCCCGACGCGATAGCCACGTCTAGAAGGCATTAAGTCAATACGATGTGCACCGGAAACCGTGAGCGAAATACATGGCATAGAACCAAAAGCCTTTTGAAAAAACGGCACTTCCCTATGCCTAGAAGAACAAACACCCCGAAATTCGCGTATCCCTTTTATGAGCGGCTGACGCGCTTTTTATATCTGATGTGAAGCGAACTATACGCTTCCCGTTATTGGCCGCTCTTGCTATGGTTACACCTGGAAAATCAGCGCGTTAACACACGGCTGACGTATGAGCCTAAGAGCGTGGGTACGGTATGCGTCTCCCTACCAAAGAAAAACGGGGATTGAAGATAAGCAACCGCGCAAAAAACGGCTTGAGCAACGAAAGAGAGATGAAGTCATCCGCGCCGGGGCCGGCAATCGAAGCTTCAATCTCCCCGCAGGAACGCAAGAGGACTGAAAAACGGTGAAGACAACGAAAGTAGGACGGCGGCCGAGGACCGTAGAACTTGCCCTATTGGGCCCCCTCGAACTTCGAGTGGAGGGGCGCAGACGCCCCACCCCCCCTCCGTCAGCGCGACGCCTGCTGATTTACCTGGCTCTAGAAGGCGGCATCGTGAGCCGAGATAACCTTATCTCTTTGCTCTGGCCGGGTATCGCCACTGATCGCTCGCGGCCACGTCTAAGCCAGGCCCTCCACCAACTCAAGATCTGCCTGGGCCGCCAGGGCGGCCCTACCCTCCTCGTGGAAACGAACTCCCTAGGACTCGACCCGGCCGCACTCTCGATAGATGCCTTCCTTTTCCAGAGCCTTGCTGGGTCGGCGCGCCCACAAGATCACAGCGAAGCTTTGGCGCTCCTCCGCGGAAACCCCTACGAACATAGTGATCAAAGCAACCCACGGTGGTCCGCCTGGTACAATCGGCACATACAGATCCTCCAAAGCCTTGCCGCCGACCTGTTCGCGCGCGCCGTCGAGGAGTCTCGGTCACAAGGCCGTCTCTCCGAGACACAAGATCTCGCCCGCCGATGGGTAGCTTTTGCACCCGAAAGCGATCTCGCGCATTTGGCGCTTATGCGGACACTTGTCGAAGCAGGCCTAGAAAACGCTGCGCTGGCACATTGCGACCTGTTTGTGAAGCGTTTAGCGGAAGAGCACGGGCACCGGCCGGGGAAGGCCATTCAGGATTTCCGTAAGAGACTACGAAACAAGGAACAAGGTGTTCTTTCCCC
The DNA here is from genome assembly GCA_021795255.1 of Pseudomonadota bacterium. The sequence continues at coordinate 3,297 of JAJYPQ010000261.1, read as the reverse complement.
CCAAAGCGATCTCACAGCCTCCTACTCCTTCCATAACGGCGCCGTCACAGTCCTCGCCTGTTACCTCCAAAAAACCAACGAAAGTCCCGAATCACTTGTGGTGCGCTACTACCCGCTCCTTATCGAAACCGCCCGGCTGTTTGAAGGGACCCCTTTACTGAATCCCAATAGCTCCATGGAAATCCGCTTCCACGACCGTGAAGACGGGGTGCGCCGGGCCGGGGAGGCGGCGTTACGCGTGCGGGCACATCTCGAGAACGGAATAATGGCCGGCTACGGGATTCATTGTGGCACGGTCCTCATAACCAACGGGCCACACCCTCATATCCTTGGAGATATCTCACGTTACGCACACGACCTTGCGTTGCATGGGCAGGGCCAGATCGTAGTCTCAGAGGTGGCCAGAACCCGCGCACCCACGTCGTTTCATTACACCCTGACGCCCGAACTCCTCACAGGCTCGCCCACGTTTTTCCTTTTGGGTGTGAGCAGCACCCCGCGCCCAAAGCCCCTGAGGACCTTTGGGCGAGAGAACGAACTCCGGTCTCTCCAGAGCGCCTGGACACGGGCTAGCAAAACTGGTCAGGGTGCCGTCGTCCATATCTTTGGCGAGCCCGGTATCGGCAAGACGCACCTTCTCAGGCAGTTCTGCCAAGACCTTCCTTGCCATACCCATGTGCGCGAATATCGGTGCGTACCCGAACACCAACGGAGCGTCCTGGGGCCCATAGAAGCGGTGGTCCGAGACATTCTGGGGGGCCAGGACAACCAGGCTTTTGATTACGAGGCCCTTTCCACCGCCCTCACACAACGCGGTATCGCAGACGAGTGGCTTACGCGGCTCTGGGCGGCATGGCTCGGCATCTCCGCCGGCGCTCTAGGAATGACTGAGGAGCCTACCCCTTCCGACTACAGGGACGTGCTGCACGAAAGCATTCTGGATGTACTCTCGTACGGTCTCAAGGAGGCGCCCCGAATCGTCATCGTAGACGACCTGCAATGGATCGATCCCAGCTCCCTGCAGGTCCTGTCGCTCTTTGTAAAAAGGGTTGAGCGCAGCTCCTGTCTTGTCATCTTCGCCTCTCGTGAACGGGGTCTTCTCCAGCTCGCCACCGCCAGAAGCGTAATCGACATTGCCATGACGCCGCTGACCCCTGCGGCCACCGAGCAGCTGATCCTCGACGTGGCGCCGAGTAGCACAAAAGCCATCCAGAACGCTATCGCAGCGCGCAGCGAAGGCACACCCCTCTTTACAAAGACCATTGCCGAACTGGTGCATAGCGTAGCGGACGCCCAGACCCTCCTTCCCAACAGTCTCCATGAAACCCTGACCGCCCGCATCTACGCCTTAGGGCAGGCGGCTTTGGTCGCGCAAACCGCGTCCATCTTAGGTCAGAGTTTCCAGCTTAGCCATTTGGCCGACCTACAGGGGCCCATGAAGGACCACCTTCCCCAGGCGCTCGGCGTTCTTAAGGATGCCGGAATTTTTGGCTTTGCCGATGAAACCCATATGCGATTTTCGCACGCCCTTTATTTCGATGCGACGATAGCCACCATACCGGCCGAACAAAAGCGCGCATGGCATGGCAAAGCGGCTTTACTTCTTAGTCAGGACCTAGGATGGAGCGCAGCACACCCGGAACGCGTAGCGGAGCATTTTTGCCAAGGCGGAAACCTTCTAGAGGCCGTCAAATACTGGCGGATTGCCGCGCGCCGGGCCGCCACCCTTCTGACGCCCAAAAGCGCATTGCTGTACCTTACCTCCGCGTTGACTGCGATTGACGGGACCCCTGATAGCAACCAATTTTGGCGCGAGGAGCTCGCCCTTCGCTGCGACTACCTTGCCATGTGTTGGGGTGTAGAGGGCTTTGCAAGCCAGCCCGTGCGGGAGAATCTCTCGCGACTCTTGGCGCTCTGCGAACGCCACAGCGTCAAGGGGCCCCCATACTACTTGGCTTTGCGGGGAGTTTGGCTGGGGGCCTTCGGCTACGGCGATATGCGTGAAGCTGAGCGCGCGGGCGATGCCTTATGGGCTGCCGCGTCTGAGTGCGAGGACCCGGAATTTGGTGTGGTAGCTGGTCGATTTGCGCAAGGCGTCTCACTGCTCTGGCAGGGTAAAATCCTGGACGCAGCTGACGCCTTGGAGGACGGTATCCGCCAATGCCAACCCTCATTCCATGCGATGAGCCGTCGGCTTCTGGGCGAGGATGTAGCGATTAGCCTCCGCGCCTACAGGGCCATTGCCAACCTCATCCAGGGACGACTCCAGGACAGCCAGACCGAAATTGATGCGCTGTGGCAAGAGACCGAGGACAGCGGCGTGCTGCCTAACATCGCCTACGTGCTAGTTATCCACGCGGCACTCTCTTTTTTTCAGAGGGATCTTGAACGAGCGCCCACCGTTGTGGCCAGACTTGAAGAAGTCTGCCACGAGGCCTCTTTGGGGTTATGGGACGCAGTGGGCGGCGTCTATCGAGCCTGGGTGAACGCCGAACTGGGTCTGTGGACCACGACCAACGCGTTCGAGCTTGAAAGCACGATGGGTCGCATCGAAGAGCTATGGCGCAGCGGTTTGTCTTTTTGCTCAACGATTCAGTGCGCCGCTTTATTAGCTGTAGGCGAGCCCACATTTCCAAAAGCGGTTGCAAACGCCAGGGCGCTTATTGAAAAAACGGGCGCCGATTTGATGCTACCCGACCTCCTTCTACAGGAAGGCCTGTGGAACATCCATCAAGAAGGTCGAAACGCTGTGGCTCATGGACGCACCCTCATGACATTCTCAAAAACCCTCGCCACGAGGCAAGGAAATCGGCTCGTTGCCGACAGGGCTCAGAAAGCGTTGGGTTGTTAACGATCGTGTAAATCGGCGTCTTTTTGGCACAAAGAGCCGGATTTATAGGGTCGTTAACACTTTGGGGCCGGATGCTAAAAAAAGCGCCGCGCTCGCGCCCTCGCATTGCTTTCCGACCAGGAAGGCCCCGTTGCAACAGGTCGTGGCCATCGTGGGCTGGAAGCAACAAAGGCCACAGATCGCTCTGTGCCCTTCACGCACCGAATGCTCGCAAGATTAGCCGTAATACTAGAGAAAAAACCTCAGGATGTTGCACGCCGAAAAGTGGCGGAAATCCGCACAATTACGCAGGACCTCCAGCAGTTCCCACACGCATCGTCTACCAGTACGGGACGCTGCTGACGATCCCCGATGTCGCAGCCGAACGGCATCGCAGCAAAAAAGTACTCGGTTCGCATTCTCGTCCTGGCGTTGCCAGGACACGCCGTGGGGAAAGGCTCTTCTCG
>JAJYPQ010000260.1 GCA_021795255.1 Pseudomonadota bacterium | reverse complement strand
GCCCCGCCGGTCGGATCATTACCCGCAAACACCAGCACGATAGGTGGATTCACGCTCGCCTCTCTTCCTGAAGGGCGGCCCGCGAAAGACGCTCCAGGGCCTTAATAAGGCACGGGTTGTCGTTGAGGCCGGGCACAACATGGTATTCCCTCACTCCCGCTTTTGCAGCCAGCGCGGCATACGTCATACCGAGTTCATAGAGCGTCTCGATGTGGTCCGACACGAAGGCAATCGGGTAAACCAATATCTGGCTTACCCCGGCGCGCCCTTGGTCGCGAATCACGTCATCGACATACGGCCTCAGCCACTCGCGCGGCCCGACTCGGCTTTGATAACACAAGGTGACGTGCGGCCAACCAAGACCTGCTGTCACGCGCTCGGCGGTGGCCTCGATCTCGCGCTGATAGGGATCACCCCGCTCGATCAACATCTTCGGCACCCCGTGCGCCGACAAGAGCAGACTGATCCGGCCGGGGTCGGGCTCCGAAAACCGGCCCAAAGTCGCCCGGATGTCCCCGATAATGCCGCGCAAATAATCCTCCTCCTCATACCATGAGCCGATGAATCGGACATCGGGACTGTAGTGGAGGCGGTGACATTGGCGCGTGAATTCGTTGCGCGCCGAGCCGCTCGTGGTCAAAGAGTACTGTGGGAACAACGGCAACAGGACTACCCGTTCGAAGCCGCCCGCCTTGAGAGTAGCGACGACCTCGGCCGTAAAAGGGTGCCAGTAACGCATGCACACAAAGACCCGCGCCTTCAAATCCGCTAAGGCCTGCTCCAAGGCCCGCGCTTGATCTTGGGTATTGGCCCCGATGGGGGATGCGCCGCCTAGCGCCGCGTATCCGCGGCCCGCCTCCACCCGCCGGCGGCGGGCGAGCGCATACGCGAACGCCCGTTGGGTGAGGGCTGCAAACGGCAACTGAAAGATATCGGGATCGGAAAAGAGGTTGCGCAAGAACGGTTCTACGGCCGCGAGGCAGTCCGGCCCCCCGAGGTTACACAAAACAATGGCGGTGCGCGTCGTCATGCGCCCGATTGTACTGCCTGCGACCACGTTTCACGAGAAGCGAAAATCATGGCAAGATACCGGCTATGAATCCAAACCCCCCGAAAGTCTATATGTGCGTCATTTGCGGTTTCCTCTACGAAGAAGAAAAAGGTCTTCCAGAACATGGGCTTGCTCCGGGCACGCGCTGGGAGGACGTACCAGAAAACTGGACCTGTCCCGATTGCGGGGCGACCAAAGACGAGTTCGAGATGATTGAGATTTAGCCTTGCCCTCGTACGCACTGATCCGGAGTCGCAAGCGGCGCACCCTGTGCCTACAAATCAGTCCGGCCGGGGAACTGCGCCTACTCGTGCCGACATCGACCAGTCAAGGCGCCATAGACGCCTTTCTCGACGCGAAGGCCGACTGGATCAAGCGGACCCTAGGCCGGCTCGATCAAAAGCCGAAGGCGCCCCCGTTCGCGACCGGCCTGCCTTTGACCTATCTCGACGAGGTGCTCCATCTTCAACTCGACTACCGGCCGGGCAGCGGGAGCGTCAAACGCGACGGCCTCACCCTGTCTGTGGTCGCGGAGAACGAGGAGCAAGCGCGCGCGGGCCTCGAGGCCTGGTACCGGGAAGCGGCCCGTCATCAGAGCGTGGCACGCATCATTCATTTTGCGCCGCTCGTGGGCCGCGCTCCGCAGCACATCCGCATTGCTGGCCAAAAGACCCGCTGGGGCAGCTGCTCGGCGCGTGGGACGATAAGCCTCAACTGGCGTCTCATGCTGGTCCCCGGAGCGCTTTTTGACTACGTCGTGGCCCATGAGCTCTGCCATCTGATTCACGCCCATCATGGCCCGCGATTTTGGCGTGAACTCGAACGCATCATGCCTGATTACGAACACCGCCGCAGGGAGCTTCATAAGAGGGGATCACAACTCAGCCTGTAGCACTGCGTCTGATCCGCAAAGTCGGAGACAGACGCCAGAGGGCGTGTTGCCCCGCCTGAAGGCCCCGTGTACCTTTAGGGCCCCGCATGAGAGGCAGACGCCCGGCATGTCCGCAGACGCAAACACCGGGGCCGAAAGGCACAGAGAACGCACCATGGATAGCCAAGGAGTTTGCGACAACGCCGTTCAATCCCCGCAGGAAGAGCTCGTAAACAGTGCTTTACACGGACTCGGTCTCCTGCTCGCGATCTCCGGCGCATTCGTATTGGTTAACGAGGCGGCCTACCAGGCCCAAGCGTTGAGGCTTTTTTGCGCCACCATTTTTGCCGTGACCATGGTCGTCTTGTACGGAACGTCAACCCTTTACCATATCCTGGAACGAGGATCCGTCAAAGACCGGCTTCAGCGCCTGGACCGTACCGCGATTACGTTTCTGATAGCGGGGACCTATACGCCCGTGGCCTTGCTCATGGTGCGCGGTGCGCTCGGGGCCTTCCTATGTCTTGGCGAGTGGCTACTGGTAGCGGTCGCCGTGGCGCTCATGGTGCGCGACCCGCTGGACTTCCCGCGACGCTCGGTCTGGCTTTACCAAGGGATGGGGTGGCTTACGGCCCTGGGGGCTTGGCCGCTTTTTCAGCATACGGCGATGCCCGTCCTTGCGGCTCTCGCCTTAGGTGGTGCATGTTACATAGGTGGCGTGCTATTTTTAGTAAACGACCGCGTCAAATATTTTCATGCGATCTCCCATGTTTGCGCGTTGCTCGGGACCGCCTTTCAGTTCTGGGCCATAAGTCAGTATCTTGGATAGGTCCCAGGCCCGGCCGCCTGGGTCCAAAGATCGACGGCCGCGAGGGTTCTTCGGGACGGGCGCCGCCACTACCATCATTCGCGCCGGCACGAGAAACGTAATGACAGAACATCGCTCTTAAGGAGAGGCTATGCAAGAGTGTTGCGACGTCCTGATCATAGGTGGGGGTCCGGGCGGCTCCACAGTCGCAGCCCTTCTTGCCGAACGGGGCTATCGGGTCGTATTGACCGAGAAGAGTCGCCACCCAAGGTTTCATATCGGCGAATCCCTGCTGCCGGCCAACCTTCCCCTATTCGAAAGACTCGGGGTCGGCTTGGCCGTCAAATCCATCGGCATGGAGAAGTGGGGCGCCGAATTCGTATCCCCGTGGCATCAGGGCCGTTGCCAAACCTTTCAATTCGCCGACGCCTGGAGCAAAACCATGCCGTATGCCTACCAGGTGCGGCGCGCGGAGCTAGACGAAATCTTGTTCCGGAACGCGGCCGCTAAGGGTGCCGTAACCCTGGAGGGATGCCGAGTCCGTGACGTAAGCTTTGGGCCGAACGGAAAGGACGCCCTCGTCAAGGCGGAGGAGGCCTGCGGACACCGGGAGTTCCGGGCGCGGTTTGTGGTTGACGCCTCGGGGCGGGATACATTTTTCGGGAACCGTTTGCATAGTAAAAGGCGCGACAAGCGCCACAACACCTCGGCGCTTTACGCGCACTTTCGTGGGGCATCTCGCCACGAAGGCCGGGCCGAAGGGAATATTTCGATATTTTGGTTCGATCACGGTTGGTTTTGGGCGATCCCCTTAACGGGCGGGATCACGAGCGTCGGGGCGGTCGTATGGCCCTATTACATGAAGACCCGGACAAAGCCAGTAGCGGCCTTCTTCGAGGACACCATCGCCCAGTGCCCGGCCTTGGCGACTCGCCTTACACATGCCGAACGCGTATCGGAGGTCGAGGCGACCGGAAACTTCTCCTACAGCTGTCGGCGTTCATCGGGACCCGCTTACCTGCTTCTAGGCGATGCGTTCTCCTTCGTCGATCCGGTCTTCTCCTCAGGGGTTATGCTCGCCATGCACGGCGGATTCCTGGCCGCCGACGCCATAAGCACATGCCTTAGCACGCCGAAAAGGGCGGGTGCCGCCCTGCGGCGTTACGACCGGGCCCTGCGGCTCGGGCCCCGCGAGTTTTCTTGGTTTATTTACCGCGCGAACCACCCGAGTCTGCGCGACCTATTCATGAACCCCAACAATATCTTTCGCGTGAAGGAGGCCTTGTTATCGGTATTGGCGGGCGACATATTCGGGTCGACGCCTATCAGACGATCGTTGGCGACCTTTAAGGTCCTCTACTATCTGCACGCCCTACGAAACATCCGGCGCTCACTGGCCTTCTGGAGACACCATCGACGCCAGCGGCGGGCGGACCGGAACCCCGTCTCGGTCAGCTCCTGATGACCTGCGAACAGACCGAGGGGCTTGGTCGGAGGGACGGCCAGCGGATACAGCGTGCACGCTTGGCACCGGAGGCTTCCGCACGCCAGCGCTGGGCGCCGATCGGGCCTGCGTAAGCACTGTTATGCCGACGCCTTCTTGCACGCACTTGGTACTCATACCTAGCTACAATCCGGGGCCCAAGGTCTACGATACCGTGGTTCAAGCCCTGCGCTACTGGCTGCCGGTATGGGTCGTGGTCGACGGGAGTCAGGACGGGACGGCCGACGGCCTTCTTGGTATGACGAAAGAACACCAAGGGCTTTCGGTGATCGTTCTGCCCCACAACCGCGGCAAGGGTGCTGCAGTCTTGGCGGGCCTTCGCGCGGCACGTGAGCAAGGGTACACGCATGCGCTCTGTCTCGATTCGGACGGCCAACATCCGGCTCACCTCATACCGGATTTCATGCAGGTATCAAAGGCGCATCCGGAGGCGATGGTGTTGGGCGTACCCGTGTTCGACAGCAAAGCGCCGCGCGCTCGCGTCTACTGGCGGCGCCTCTCGAATGCCTGCGTGGGCCTCGAGACCATGGGCCACCACATAGGCGACTCGCTTTTCGGTTTTCGTGTCTACCCTATAGAACCGCTGTATCAGGTCATGAACGGGCGTCGTTCCATGCGGCGCTTCGACTTTGACCCTGAGGCCGCGGTGCGCCTTCTGTGGCAAGGGGTGCCAAGTATCAATATCCCTGCTCCCGTTCGCTATTTTACCAGGAGCGAGGGCGGCGTCTCGCATTTCCGTTACGCGCGCGACAACGTGCTTTTGACAAGAATGCACCTGCGGCTTCTCGCGGGCCTCTTGTGGCGTTTGCCGAGGCTCATCAAGCGGAATCGGGCCTAGGGTCCCTCCCCTTTGGCCGGGCGATCCGCCTGTCCCTTAGGTCATGCCGCCATTTACGGAGATTACTTGGCCGGTGATGTAGGCGGCCTGATCCGAGGCGAGGAAGCCGACCAAATCCGCCACCTCGCTGGGCTCGCCGGCACGTTTCATGGGCACGAGTCGAGCGATATCCTCCGCGCTGAATGCCGTACTCATGGGCGTGGCGATAATGCCGGGCGCGACCGAATTGACAGTGATCCCGCGGCTTGCCACCTCAAGAGCCAAGGACTTGCCGGCGGCATGGAGGCCGCCTTTGGCGGCGGCATAATTGGTTTGCCCGCGGTTACCCAAGATCCCCGCCACCGAGGTAACGCTGATGATGCGTCCCCAGCGCGTCCGAATCATGGGCAGAAGCAGCGGCTGAACGACATGAAAGAAGCCGTTTAAGGACACATCGAGCACCCGCTGCCATTGACCAAGGGTCATGCCGGCCATGACTGCGTCGTCGTGTATGCCGGCGTTGTGGACGAGTACCTGGATAGGTCCCGCCTTAAGGATCGCATTGAGGGCCGCGGTCGTGGCCTCGCTATCGGTCACGTCGAAAACCGCAGTGGAAGCGAGACCGCCCGCGCTCTTTAACTCGGCGGCCAGGGTCTCTGCGGCGTCGCTGCGAGTATGGGCGTGGCACAGGACCTCGTAGCCATGGGCCGTAAGCCTGCGACAGACGGCCGATCCTATGGCGCCGCTTGCGCCTGTGACGAGCGCCCGCTTTGCCAAAGTCACGCCGGGACCTGCGCATTGGCGCGATGAGCGAAGATCACGGTGGCCCGACCCGACAACAATAAACGCCCATCGGCCCTTACATGGAAGTCATACATCGCAGCGCCCGCATCCCGACCAAGGGAGCGACAAGCGATGACGAGTTCACTCTCGATAGAGTCCAGGGTCGCGATCTCGAACTGGACGTGGCGCAGCCCGACGAGAGCCCCCGGGGCCGGCGGCGAAGACGGCACGATGGGCAAGGCCCCGTGCACCGCCATGGCCTGGGCCGCGTACTCGACGCCACAGGCCGCACCCAAACGGCCA
>JAJYPQ010000259.1 GCA_021795255.1 Pseudomonadota bacterium | reverse complement strand
CAGGGAACTGAGAAACTTCGACTTTGGGCGACCAAAAACCAAGATATGAGTGGTGTGTTCAGGAATTAAGGGGGTCTGTTTTCTAAAAATAAGGGGGTTTTCTGCCAAGCACTATGTAATACCGGCCGGCAAGCTCGCAGGCCTCGCTGAGGGTGCCTTCGTTTTCAGCGATCGTCCCTCCGGGGTCCAGCATGGCATCGATCACTTTTTTGTGTCTCTTGCAGAGACCCAAGGGCCACGGGCCCTTGGCGTTGTTCTGTCGGGCGCGGCCAGCGATGGTACTGCGGGCCTCGGGGCTATCAAGGACGCCCACGGTATGACCTTTGTCCAAGACGATTCGGCGGCCGTAGATTCGATGCCGAAAAACGCGATAACGGCGGGCTATGCCGATTTTGTGATGGACCCGGAAGCGATCGCTGCAACCCTCGCGCGCATCGCGCGCCGCCAAGGCCCGGCACCCGATCCCGTGGGTGAGCGACCGGCGTCTTCGCATCTGGACACAAGACCAGACGAGGACTTGCGCGAGGCCCAATCGCCGAAGGACGATACGCTGGCTCGCATTTACGCCTGCCTACGCTCGGATGCTGGCATAGACCTCGATGCCTACAAGTCCACAACTACTGGACGGCGCATCGCTCGCCGCATGGCCTTGCGCAAAGCCCATCGGCTTGCGGTTTATGCCGACATCTTGGAACGCGATCCAGAGGAGCGTCGATCGCTTGTCCATGACATACTTATTCATGTCACGCAATTTTTCCGTAACCCGAAATCCTTTGCGGTCGCCCAGAGCCAAGGTCTTGCCCCGCTCCTTGATAAGGACGATACGCGCCCGCTGCGCGTTTGGGTCGCGGGCTGCGCGACCGGGCAAGAGGCCTATTCACTTGCCATGATGCTTGCGGAGCAGCGCGACCAAGGCGCTTCACGCGATTTCGAGGTCTTTGCGACCGACGCGAATGAATCCTTGCTGGGCGCCGCGCGCGCCGGTTACTTTGAGGAGAACCTCATGCGCGGAGTCTCGCTCGAACGGCGTGAACGGTTTTTCCATCCCGACGGCCGCGGTTGGCGCATTAGTCGGGACTTACGCGACAAAATCGTCTTCGCGCGGCATAACTTGCTCGAAGACCCATTTTTCTCGCACCTCGATTTCGTGAGCTGCCGGAATGTGTTGATCTATCTCCAGCCGTACTATCAGGAACACTTGGTCAGAACCTTTCATGCAGCCTTGAATCCCGGGGGGCGATTGTGGCTTGGCGCCTCGGAGTCGGTTGGACGCTCCTCCCAGCTTTTCACCCCGATCGACAAGCTCCACCGCCTCTTTGCGAGCACATCAATAGCCCCTAAAACTACTCGTAGGTTGCCATCAGCCGGCCCCGTGAAGGGGGCACCGGTAAGTGCCTCGCTCAAGATCCCACCCGCGCATGTCGCTGCGATCCAACTCGCCCAGCGCGCGATTGCGGCCCAATGGGGGCCGGCGGCCATTCTGATCGCCCCAGACCTCGAAGTCATCGGGGTTTTCGGGGCTTTGGTGCGGACCTTCATCGACTGGTCGGGGCCGCGAGACGCTTTATCCCATCATGTTCTGGATCGAATCAAGGAATCACTTGTGGGGCCTTTACGCCGTGCCCTGGACGAGGCCCGCGAGAGCGGACGCACCCAAACTACCGAAGGGCTAATCGCGGTGGACGGGACTGACATTCGCATCGTCCTGCAGGCAGAGCCTTTGCAGCACGAGGGACTTGCTTACCACCTCGTCTCCTTTCTCCCACCCGGCTCACAGTCCGCGAACATACCGGAAAATATGAGCCGGTTGTCGCCGCAAGCGGGATTGCGGGTACTCCCCGAGGGAGCAGGCGGAAGTGGCCCCAATCGCACCGAACCCGAATCAGCGCTTATCGAGGCGCGCCGATCACTAGAGGACGCCCACGAGCGCATCGTCGGCTTGACGCGCGAGCTGGAGCTCTTGTCTGAGCAGGCGCAGTGCCGCGAGGAGGAACTCCAGACGACTAGTGAAGAGCTCGAATCGACGAACGAAGAGCTCGAGTCCACGAACGAAGAGCTAAGTACCCTGAACGATGAGCTCGTGGCGCGCAATCAAGCGTTGAAGATTGCAACCAACGACCTCAGTAATATAGAAATCAGCATAGAAATCCCGCTACTTGTTGTAAAACATGACTTAAGCCTACGTCGTTATACCGTCGCCGCCCAACGCGTCCTTCAGGTATCGGCGACTGACACGGGGCGACCGCTGTCGGCGATCTCCGGAATCCGGAAATCGCTGCCGACCTTCGACATCGCACCGTTCGCGGCGGCTGCGATAGACGGCGCGCGCATGGTCGAGCGAGAGATCCAGGACCAGGACGGCCGGTGGCACCTCGCACAAGCGAGGCCGTATCGGAAAGATAGTGGTATAGAGGGCGCAGTCCTCACCTTGACCAACATCGACAGCGTGAAGCGCGCGCATCGGGAGATCGAGGAAGCCAGAGGGTATGCCGAGGCGATCTTGCGCACGGCGCGCGTGCCGCTTGTCATCCTACGCCATGATCTGCGCGTCGAGACGGCGAACGCGGCGTTCTACGAGACCTTTCACCTCCTTGAGGCCTCAGTCGCGAACCAAGCGCTTTTTGATATAAGCGCTGGCGCCTGGAACGGGGCTTTGCTCCGGGGGCATTTGAATAGCGTACTCAGGGAGTCCGCCGTCTTCGACGACTTCCGGCTAAACTACGACCTGCCGGGACGTGGAAATCGGACTTTATCGATCAATGGCCGCCGACTGCAGACTACCGACCCAGACACTGCCATGGTCGTGCTATCCATTGAAGATATTACAGACCGGGTGCTTCGCGATACCGAACGGCAATTCCGCCTCATCGCCGAGGCCCTACCGATTATGGTGTGGATGTCTGGCCCCGAGCTCATTGCCTCCTATTTCAATCGCCGCTGGCTTGCATTTACTGGCCGTCCGGCGGCCGACGAGGCCGGGCACGGCTGGCTCGAGGGTGTTCACCCAGAGGACCGTGCGGAATGCGAGGGACTTTATCTTCGTGCCTACAGTACTCATCGAGAGTTTCAAAGCGAGTGCCGGTTGAAGCGTCACGATGGCCAATATCGGCAGGTTCTTCTCGTGGGACACCCGCACTTTTCCGCCGAAAATAGCTTTCTGGGAATGATCCGATCGGCCGTCGACATCACCGAGCGCCAGCGCATGGATGCCGACATTGCGAAAGCCAGCAAGCTCGAGTCCCTGGGCGTTCTGGCGGGCGGCATCGCCCATGACTTCAACAATCTGCTGACTGCTATCCTCGGCAACCTTTATCTCGCGAAACTCGCTATCCCCGAGCAAAATGAAGCCTTGAAGCTTCTCAGCGAGGCCGAGCACGCATGTTTCGCCTCCCAGCAGCTTACTCAGCAACTTCTGACCTTCGCGCGCGGGGGAAGCCCGGTGAAGGGTCTGCTCGATCTCGCCCAAGTAATGGAAGAATGGGTGCAGTTCCCCTTACGCGGCTCCAACGTGGACCCGTTTTTTGTGATTTGCCAAGGTCTCTGGTGCGTCGAGGCCGATGAAGGGCAGATGCGCCAGGTAATCTCGAACCTCGTCATCAATGCTCAACAGGCGATGCCGGGCGGTGGGACACTCACCATCGTCTGCGAGAATCTCACCATGCCCAATCTCGATCCTACGGTATCGCGGCGCGACACGGACTACGTGCGTATCGCCTTGACTGACGAAGGGCTTGGCATTTCCGAAGAGCACCTCCCAAAAATCTTCGATCCATTCTATACCACCAAGGCCAAGGGCAGCGGGCTTGGTCTTACCACCTCCTACCGCGTGATCCAAAAGCATGGCGGTCACCTGACCGTGCAATCGCCACCAGGTGAGGGCGCTACATTCCTCATCTACCTGCCAGCCTTGCGGACGCGTTCTGTCAAAGCAAGTAGCTCGGTTCCAACCGCTACCGCCGGGAGCGGCCGGTTACTTCTTATGGACGATGAGGCCTCCATTCGAGCCCTTACACAGAGACTCCTTGCGCGCCTGGGCTACGAAGTCGACTGCGTCGAGAACGGCCAGGCCGCAGTCGCGGCCTACCGCGGGGCCGTCACGGCCGGGCGTCCCTATGACGGTGTGATCCTGGATCTTACGGTTCGCGGGGGTATGGGCGGCAGGGAGGCCTTGCAAGAGTTACGCGCGACCGATCCAAACGTGCGCGCGATCGTGGCGAGTGGCTACGCTAATGACCCTATCGTCGCTGACTTCGAAGCCTACGGCTTCAACGGACGCATCGTAAAGCCATTCCGTCTTGAAGACCTAAGGCAGGCCGCCTTACTCCTTACCGCCGGCCAGGGACAGTAGGCGCGGATTGGCGGCGGAAAACGGCGTTCCGCGACCCGGGGCGAGTCATTCGATTTTCGATCGCTCGCCACATGCCCGCTCAGATTCCCTGCTTTACTTGGCCCGACCGGGCCAGATGCGTGCGTGGTTGATTTCGTAGACACCGGGCGCCCGCACTGCTTCGCGTTGGAAGATAAAGTGGTAGCGGCGTACCGAACCATGGCTTGGCGGATCGCTGAACACCGATAGGAGACCGCGGATCCGCTGCTGGGGGAGGGGAATAAGACATCATTGCGCACGGACCATGAAGAGATGATTTTGAGTCCGAAGGCATCGGGATAGCCTTCAAGGGGCTACTCCTCTTAAGGCACGTTTGATCTAACCTCCCATTTCGACAAGTGCAAGGTGCCGGAACGGCGTTCAGTCGAGGCGGGAAGGCAAAAGGCACCGTTCCGTGCCCGATGGGCTTCGTTTCGCCGTTTGGGGGGTCTTTTGTGGCCTAGGACCCCATTTCCGCAGGGACTACGCCCTTATAGGTCGCAAGAGCCGTCGGCGCACGAGGTACAGGTTGGCCAACGCGCAGGTGACGAAGAGCCGATGGGCGTTCTTCTCAAGGCCCCGGTAGCGGACCTTGGTGAAAGGGAACACGCCTTTGATGACGCCGAAGGCGTGCTCGAAGCGGCTGCGAATTTAAGACTTGATACGGTTACGGGCGTGCTCCGCCTCATTCACGACGCCCTTGTACCGATAGCGGCGGTTCGTGAGATCATGGGTCTTGGGGGCGTGTTGCCGAAGAACATCGGTCTGGCCCTGATACGCCGAGTCGCCCCAGACCTGGGTCTCTTCGCCATGAAGGAGATTGGGGATGATGGTGGCGTCATGGACGTTGGCAGCGGTGGCCACTACGGCGTGAATCACCTTGATTTTGCTGTCGACGCCTATAGGAGCCTTCATGCCGAAGTACCACTGATGGCCTTTGCTTGTCTGATGCCTGTCTGGATCGCGCTGCTTGTCCCGGTTCTTTGTAGCCGAAGGGGCATAATGATCGTGGCGTCCCTGATCGTGCCCTTTGTGACCTTGATGCCCTGGGATTCCAGGTGGCGGTGGACCTCCTGGAAGAGCTTCTTACCGAGATGGTGTTTCTCGAGCAAATGACGAAACTTCAGGATGGTGGTCTCATTCGGCACCGGCTTAGGCCTAAGATCGATGCCGACAAAGCGGCACATGGCCTGGGAATCATACAGCGCTTCTTCCTCTCCTGGATCGGAGAGGTTGAACCGCTGTTGGAGGAAATATATGCGCAGCATGCGCTCCAGGCCCACTGGCGGTCGGCCGTGCTCGCCCTGGGGATAATAGGGCGCAATGACCGCGCGGAGATCCTGCCAGGGCATGACCTTCTCCCTATCGGAAAGAAACTTCTCGCGACCGGTGGTCTTCATGTGGGTCTCGAAGGTGCCCATGGCTAAGGTGATCTGGCGCATGGGGTTTATCCCTTTCGACTGAGGCTATTGTACGATAACGGCTTGTATGTCGGGACTAAATCAGAGTTGCCCTAGTCTCCCTCGTGCCTTCGGTTTCAGCGCAACTCATGATCGCTTCGCTCCGCTACGAGATGCCGTCCCCACAAACGAGGGTTGTCCACGGCCGCTCTGCGGGCGAGCCGTGCGCTTTTCTGGCGCACAAGAGACTCGCCCACCGGGAAGGCTGGTATTGATGCCAAGGGAGTGAGACCCAGATGCACTACCAGCTGGCGGAGCTCCCGTAGGTGTCGGAGACCGGGAAAGCCGGTCGCAGGGCGAAGGGGGGGCAGTTTAGGTCGCTTGAGAAACGGATTACC
>JAJYPQ010000258.1 GCA_021795255.1 Pseudomonadota bacterium | reverse complement strand
TCGCTTGTAGCGCTCATGGGCCTCGGATACCTCTGGTACGCCCTGTCTTACCAGGCCCATATTCTGGGCCTCGATGTTGGCCAAAGACTGCAATCCCAAAACCGGGCGATAAGCGCCTTGAGTGTCGCCGTGGCTGGCTTAAACCGGACTGATATTCAGACTGAACAGGCGATGAAGGCCCTTGCGCGCCGCGTAAGGGCAGTCCAAGCGGGGCACGGCGACCGGCGGCGCTGGCGCATCCATGCGGCAGAAGACCTGCTTTTGATCGCAAACGACCAGTTGCACTTCGAGCACAACGTGCCACTTGCGCTTCTCGCGCTGCATCAAGCCGAACGCGAGATCCGTCGCCAAGGCAGCCCGCGCCTGCTCCCGGTGCGTTTGGCTATCGTCCGAGAGATCCTCCAGTTGCGGGCGGTGCGTAAGCAACACACATCCACCATGGCCTTGGAGCTCGTGGCGCTAGCGCACACCGTCCCGACCCTGCCGCTCGCCGTACCCAGCGGCTTTCGGGTCCGCCGCCCGAAAACGCCCACCGCCACCACAAAGCGGCCCTTCTGGCGGCGCCTTACCCATGGCCTGTGGCACGACTTTACGAGCCTGATACGGTTCCACAAGCAGACCATCCGCCAGCCCGCCCTGCTGGCACCCAAACGCGCCTACTATCTGCGCCAGAATCTGCAACTGCGGCTTTATACCGCGGAATTGGCGCTCCTTGAACACCACATCGCCGTCATGCACGCGAACCTCCTGACAGCCCAGCGCTGGATCAATCGCGACTTCGATAAGGACGCGCCGAGCGTGCGGGCAGTCGACACAAAGCTGCAAGCGCTGCAAACCCGTACCGCGGCCCTCACGTGGCCGGACATCTCGCGATCCCTGCATCTGTTACGGCAATTGGCGCAGAAGAGCTCATGAAGACCCTGTCCACAGTCCTCGTCCTGCTGTTTCTCACGGTGATCTTGACGCTCGCGGCCTTACACAACCCGGGCTACGTTCTTATCGAACGCAGCCCGTGGAGCCTTGAGATGCCGCTTACGCTCTTTGTGCTGCTCTTGTTGGCGACCGTGGCGTTCCTGTATTTCACCTTGCATATCGTGTTGCGGTTGCTGCACATTCCGCGAGATGTCGGCCGCTGGCGTCTCGACCGCCGGATCCGTCATCTTCAGCAGGCCCTGCATATGGGCCTCACCAAACTCCTGGAGGGAGATCACGCCGGCGCCGAACGGGACCTCGTACACGACCTCAAGGCCGAAGATGTGCCGGGCATCCATTACCTGGCCGCAGCATGCGCCGCCCAAGGACAAGGCCAATACGAGCGGCGCGACGAGTATCTCACGCTGGCCCAAGCCGCGCCCGGGCTGACGCTCGCCACCGGCCTACTGCAAGCCCATCTCTTCGAGGCGACCCGAGAGTACGAGCGGAGCCTCGCCACCTTAAGCGCACTGAGGATCGCTCACCCCGGCAACCGCACCGTATTACGTTTCCTGATCCAAAGGGCACGGGGCCTGCGCGATTGGACCGTGGTCGCCCATCTCGCACCGGAATTGCGCCGTTACAAGGCCCTGGATGCGGCGACGATCGATGAATTGGAGCTCGAGGCCCACCGTCAGCTACTCCTGCTCGCTACGACCCACCCGGAAAACGATGCCGAAGGCGTGTGGCACGCCATTCCCAAAAATCGGCGCCAACACCCGGCGCTGGTCGCAGTCTACGCCTTAAGCCTCATTCGTCGCGGCGCGACCAGCCAGGCCGAACAGCTTCTGGTGACCACCTTGCGCCAACAGCCCGCCGAGGAACTCTTTTCAGCCTACAGCGAGCTACCCCAAGGGCCAGACTCGCTGCGCCTCCTGTCGCAGGCCGAGACCTGGCTCAAGACCTCCCCGGAAAACGGCAGCTTGCTCCTGTGTCTCACCAAATTAGCGCTAGGAGCCAATCTCCCCGGCAAGGCCCGCGAATACGCCGAGCGCTGTGCGCGCCAAGGTCCGACTAGTGAGACCTACGCGGAATTGGCCCAGACAATGGAACGTTTAGGGGATGAGGAGCGGGCCCGCGAATACTACCGGCGCGCTCTTGACTGCCAGAGGGGCCGCGCCGAGCCCCGTCCCGATATTGCGCTTTTGCCGTTTTAAAAGCGGCCCCCTTCGTGGGTGACGAAGGCTACGCCCCGAGCGTGCCTTGCGACGGGTGCCAAAAGGCCTTTACCCGCCGCGCTGGTGGATGAGGATGACCGGTCGGCCGCGAGCCGCCGACACATCCCACAACTCCGGCTGCAAGGTCACATGGTCGATGTCGAAGCGCTCGTGCAAAAGCCCTTGCATCGCCTCCAACAAGGCATTCCAGTGGGCGATATCATCGACTACGATATGGGCCGAGAGTGCGAGCGTGCCTGACGACAAGGTCCAGATATGCAGATCGTGCACCGAAATCACGCCGCGGACCTCGGCTAGCGCCCGTCCGACAAGACGTAAATCGAGATGTTTAGGGACCCCCTCCATCAACACGTTCAGCGTCTCACGCAAAAGCTGAATCGTCGAGTAGAGAATCAAGCCGCAGATCACCAGCGACAGGATGGGGTCTATGGGCAACCACCCGGTAAAGAAGATGACAGTGCCTGCGATCACAGCCGCGCCCGACCCGAGGAGATCGCCCAAGACATGCAGAATCGCACTCCTGGTGTTAAGGGTTCGTTTCTCCTGGCTTAGGGCGTAGACCACCGCGCCGTTAATGACGATCCCCAGGGCCGCCACAAACATCACGATGCCGCCGGCCACCGGCACGGGATGCTGGAGTCGTTCGATGGCGGCAACCACGATGGCCGTCACCACGGCGAGCAGGACGAGACCGTTCACGAAGGCCGCTATGATTTCGCTACGCACAAGGCCATAGGAATGGCGCGCCGACGGAGGGCGTCTCGCCATCCAGGCGGCAAAAAGCGAGAGTCCTAGGGCCAAGGTATCCGAAAACATATGACCAGCATCGCTCAAAAGCGCCAGAGAATGGGCAAAAAATCCGGCCAAAGCCTCGATCAGCGCGAACAGCAAAGTCAATCCCAGAGACACCCATAGGCCACGACCTTCAGTGCCTGCATGATGATCATGGGTGTGGGCGCCGCTCATGTCTATTCGGGATCCTTGGCGTAATTGAACGCATCATAGTAAAAAGACTCTTCACGCAGACCTTGCCTCGGGAACAGATCTTTGGCGGCCTCGATCATTTGCGGCGGGCCGCTCGCGTAGACCTCATAAGCGGAGAGATCGCGGACGTCCGCCGCTACGGCCTCGTGCACATAGCCGGTACGCCCGGACCATTCGTCCGAGGCCAAGGCCTGGGAGAGGACCGGGGTGTAGAGGAAATGCGGATGACGCCGCGTCCACTCCAAGGCGAGATCGTGGAGATAAAGATCCTGGCGTGTGCGCGCGCCCCAGTAGAGATGCAAGGGCCGCCGCGATTCGCCGCGGAACGCCTGTTCGAGGATCGCCTTCATGGGCGCAAACCCCGTGCCGCCGGCCATGAGAATCACGGGCGCCGTCGTATCCTCGCGCAGAAAAAATGTCCCGAGCGGCCCTTCAAAACGCAGGAGCGCGCGCTCCTTCATGGCCTCAAAGACATGGCCGGAAAAAAGCCCGCCTTTGACGTGACGGATATGGAGTTCCAGAAACTCGTCGTCGCTCGGGGCGTTGGCCAAGGAAAACCCCCGACGTCGGCCATCCTTCAAAAGGATATCTATGTATTGGCCGGCTAAGAACTGGAGCCGCTCGTTTTGCGGGAGCTTCAACAAAAGCCGCATGACATCCGGCGCCAACCTTTCGAGGCGCGCCACGCGGCACGGGAGGGTCTTTATGATGATATCCTTCGCCACCCCGATCTCGCGGGCCTCGATAACGACCGGCTCCACCGGGACCGCGCGGCAAAAGAGTGCCTTGCCCGCGGCAAGATCCGTGGCGCTCAAGGCCTTCGGTTCATAGGCCTTGTGGTCGACTCGCCCCGAAACGACCCGGCCCTTACAGGTACCACAGGCCCCATTGCGGCAACTGTAGGGGAGGTGAAAACCCTCCCGCAAAGCGGCCTCGAGAAGGGTCTCCCCTGGATTCGCCTCAAACTCGTGGCCGCTTGGTTCGATCCGTACTTTCAAAGGCCGCATCCTTAAAAGGCAAGAAACGACCATTGTCGCTAAAAGGCACGCTTTGCGAAAGAGCGGTGGTGGTCGCTAGCCGTTTTGAATGTCAACCGATATCACTCCTGAGCATAGGTGAGCGCTTAAGTAATGATGGGTTTACGTAAGACCGCGCCGAATATCGAGCATGGCGGGCGCCGCGCATGAGGCCGGGTCAAGAAACCGGGGGCGGCCCATAATCTGCGGGAGCTTAGGGTGCCGATGATATCCTTCAGGCTCACCATCTCTTCTGGGACCAAAAGGCCCGGCTCGTGGTAATCGTTTGCAAGGCAAGGCTATTTCGGCAGATCATTCAGTTCGTAGCTGGTACTGCGCCCGCCCGCAGTAGCCTTTCGCAGTAGGCCGCGCTTTTTTAGATCGTTGATATCGCGCAACGCCGTGTCCAGTGAACACTTGGCTATGGCGGCCCACTTACTGCTGGTAAGTTTGCCTTCAAAACCATCGAGCAGCCGATTGAGCAGCTTCACCTGTCGCTCGTTCAATGGTGTGGTCGCCCAATGCTGCCAGAACCGCGTTTTGACGAGTACGGCATCGAGCACGTGCTGTGCCTGATCGACGGCACGGCGCAGGCTGTCTAGGAACCAAAACAACCACTCGGTGACATCCATCGACCGCTTCTGCGTCCGCTCCAGTATGTCGTAATAGGAGTTGCGTTCGCGCTGAATCTGCGCCGATAGACTGTAGAAGCGCTGCGGGCTGCCATCGGCGCGCGTCAGCAGCAGATCGCCGATGGCCCGAGCGATACGACCGTTGCCGTCATCGAACGGGTGCAAGGTGACAAACCACAGATGACCGAGGCCAGCCTTGATGAGAGGCGGCTCGTTCGATGTGCGATTCACCCAGTCGAGGAATCGACTCGTTTCGGCGTCCAAACGGTCTGCTGGCGGTGCCTCGAAATGCACGCGCTGGCGACCGATGGGGCCCGATACGACCTGCATCGGGCCCCTGGCATCGTCGCGCCAAGTGGCGACTTTGAGCCTGGATAGACCTGAGTAGCCGGTTGGAAAGAGCGCCGCGTGCCAGCCAAACAAGCGGTTCCTGGTAACGGGCGCGTTGCAGTTCACGGTAGCGTCAAGCACCATATCAACCACGCCCTCGACGTGACGATCGGCGGGGGCAAGAGCGCCGATGTCCACGCCCAGACGACGGGCGATAGACGAGCGCACGGATTCGACATTGAGGACCTCGCCCTCGATCTCGCTGGTCTTGACTACGTCTTCGGTGAGCGCGACCAAGCTCGCCTGACCGCACAACACCATGCCGACATTGGCCATGCGGCCCATGAGGAGACCCTGGGCGCGACTGACTTCGGCCATGAGCCCAGCGAGTGCGCCCAGGTCAAAGCGCCAGTTCGGCCAGTCGCCGGCCTGCCAAATGAATCTATAATCGCCGCTATTCATGCGGAGATTATGGGCCCTATCCTCCGCACGCGCAAGTTATTAACCGCACAAAGTGCGGGGCAAAGACCCATATTCGCCGCAAAACAGCAACGGCCGCTCATAACAAGCCCAGAAGCCGAATCGGGCATCCAGTTCAAATCCGGGCGTGCCTTGGATGAGGACCGGTCCTCATTGTGAGGTGACGGGCCCTTTTCCGGTATCTTGCGGACAAGCCAAGGCCTGACCACGGCTTGCGTAAGCCCCCCTTGGTGCCCTCGTCGTTTATCTGGGCGAACGATGAGGTCGCTTGGTGTGGCAGCGGAAGAAGAGGCCGGTCCACTGAAAGGACTTGGCGCCGAACCCCTATTTGTGGTCGGCGCATTCCGGTCTCAGCGAGTCATGCCTCATGCGCTCCAAAAAGGTCCAGCGATCGCAAGCCTGCCCTGTCCGATTGCAAGCGTTACGAAAGCTCTAGTCAGGATTACCATGGCATCTTCGCGACCAGGGGCGTGGGCTGACGGGGCGGCCCCATGAACGCAACGCAATTCCGATCTCAAGGGTACGCAGGCGGTTCAAGACCGCCGCAAAACGAGCGAGCGCGGCTCGAATCGTCGAGGGTTTCGCGCAGTGTCTTCTTCATGGCGGGCG